>NZ_JBIVMI010000010.1:0-238073 GCF_044753005.1 Kitasatospora sp. NPDC088548 | reverse complement strand
ACGTCGGACTCGCCCTGGTCACCAACCAATAGCGAACAGACAGGCGATAACCCGAACGCCACAGAAGATGATCACCGGAGGTAAAACGACAAGCTCATAGCCACGACGTAGAGCGGCTGCACGGGGTATCAACCCAGCACATCCACCATTGCGGAGGTGCCCGTGCAGCAGCTCAACTGGCAGAAGCCGTCCTACAGCAACGCAGAAGGCGGCAGCACCTGCCTCGAACTCTCCACCGGAGCTGGCGATGCCCGCCACCTTCGCGAGTCCGACGACCCGGACACCGTCATCACCACCAACACCGCCAAGCTCCGCGCCTTCGTCCTCGGCGCCAAAGCCGGCGAGTTCGACCACCTCCTCTGACAACTCCGGACGCCGCACCGGCATCAACCCGGCCGCACCCCGCTCCGTCGAGGTGCGGCCGGGCAGTTGAGCCGACCTCTCCGCGTGCCGGGGATCGGCTCATCCGATGGACAAGCGCCTGGCGCGGTATCTCAGAGGGCGGTAGGTGAGTTGATGTCCGCCTTGTCGTTGCGGATGGAGTGCCAGGGCCGGGGCATCCGCAGCCGGGCCCAGCCGGGACGCGGGTGGGCAACGATGATCAATCGGGGCACCCGGCAAAGCCCTACCGGAAGGCTCATGAAGATCTTGAAAGCGCGCCCGGCTTGCACCGGTCAGACCTGGTTGACATTTGCCAGCGATCCGGTGTGAATCGGACAGCCAGAGCAAGATCTCCAGGAGGCTCCTGGCCGTTCGGCGAAACGTCTCCCAACTGGACCCACGCACTGACATCATGACTGACAGTCGCCACTTGACTCGGGAGAGTCACAGGCCGAGGTGGAGGAGATACCAGGATGCCGAACACCGTCACCGCTCCGTGGGGCACCACCCGGATGCGCCCCTACGCCGATGCGCCGCCCTGGCCGGCGCTGACGCCGGTCATCGACCCGGGCACCCAGGTTGCGGCCTTCCACGACGAGCGGGGCCGCACCGTCGAGATGATGGGGAAGCACGGGACCAGCACCGACCAGACCGGCCCGACCAGCACCGGCGGTGGTGGCGGGGACGGGCAGAGCGGCGGGCAGGCCCAGCCGACCGACGTGGACACCATGACCTCCAACGACCAGGACCAGAGCTGAGTCAGCAGGGGGCGGTGCTGGTGCTGACCTGCGCCTACGATCCGACGGCCGACCTGGTGCTGCGGATCCTGGCCGACCGGCAGGTGCCGGTCGTGCGTGCGGACCCCGGCGCCGATCTCCACCAGGGTGCCGCGCTGACTGCCCGCTACACCGCGGGCGGCCGGCGCGGCACCCTCACCACGGCCACCCGCACCCTCGACCTCGACCGGACCCGCGCGGTCTGGTACCGGCGCCCCTCGGGCTGGACCGCTCCGGCTGGCATGGTGGGGCAGGACGCCGAGTTCGCCCGTGCCCAGACCCAGTGGGGCGCCGGCGGGATCCTCGCGGCGCTGCCCGGCGCCCACTACGTGAACCACCCGTGGGACATCAGGGCCGCCGAGCACAAGCCCGCCCAGCTCGATGCCGCGCTCGCGGCCGGCTTCGCCGTCCCCGACACCGTCATCACCACCGACCCGGAGCAGGCCCGCGCCTTCTGCGCCCAGCAACCTGGCGGAGCCGTCTACAAGCCGCTGTGGAACACCACCTACCACAACGAGGACGGCCGGGCGGTGCAGGCGTGGGTCGCCGAGGTCGCCCCGGAGGAGATCACCGACGCGGTCGCGGCGTGCCCGCACCTCTTCCAGGCCCGCCTGGTCAAGGACTTCGACGTGCGGCTGACTGCCGTGGGCACCGAGCTCTTCGCTGTCCGGATCGACAGCCCCGACCTCGACTGGCGCCGCCGCCAGGACCTGATCACCTACACGCCGATCGACGTGCCCGCGTCCGTACGCCGATCTGTGGCCCATTACCTGGGGAACTTCCGACTCGTCTACGGCGCCTTCGACTTCGCTGTCGACGCCGACGGCCGCTGGATGTTCCTTGAGTGCAACGCCAACGGGCAGTGGGCGTTCTTCCCGCCTCCGACGATCGATGCCATCGCCACGGCAATCGCCGACCAGCTTCAGAAAGGCCACTCCGCATGACCTCCACCGCTGCGGACCTGCGCGCAGCCCTCGTCCGCCGGCTTACCGCCGACGAAGGCCTCACCGACCCGTACTGGCGCGCCGCCGCGGAGGCAGTGCCGCGCGAGATCTTCGTCGGCGACTACTTCCGCGAGATCCCCGGCTCCTTCCCCACCTTCTACCAGCCGGTCCGCGAGGACGGCGAGGGCTGGCTGGAGGCCATCTACACGAACCAGACCCTCATCACCCAGCTCGACGGCCGCCTCCAGACCGCCGATGCCTGCGGGCCGGTCTCCGGATCCCCGTCGTCGTCGTCCACCCTGCCCTCCCTGGTCCTGCGCATGTGGCAGCAGCTCGACGTCGAAGCCGGCCACCGCGTCCTCGAGATCGGCACCGGCACCGGCTACTCCACCGCGCTGGGCGCCCACCGCCTCGGCGAGGAGAGCATCGTCAGCGTCGAAGTCGACCGGACCGTCGCCCAAAGCGCCGCCACCTCCCTCAAAACCGCCGGGTACGCCCCGCACCTGGTCGTCGCCGACGGCCTCGCCGGACACGAGCCCGCCGCGCCGTACGACCGGCTCATCGCGACCTGCGCGGTACGCACCCTGCCCTACGCCTGGCTGCACCAGGTCAAGCCCGGCGGGAAGATCCTCGTCACGTTCTCCGGCTGGCAGTTCGGTTACGGCCTCGCCCTGCTGACCGTTACCGAGCCCGGCGAGGCGACGGGCCGCTTCCTGCCCGGCTGTACCAGCTTCATGATTGCCCGCCCCCACGACCGGCCTCCACGTCAGAACCCCACCCTGCTGCCCGGCGACGAACGCGCTGCCCGCATCGACCCGGCCATCATCACCGACTGGACCGGCACCTGGGTTGCCCAGCTCGCCGCACCCTCCGCCGAACGCATCGGCGCCGACGACCAGCAGATCCTCATCGACTACGCCACCGGCTCCCAGGCCCGCACCCAGCCCGACGGCCACGGCGGATGGACGGTCATCCAGCGCGGCCCGTTGCGCCTGTGGGACCAGGTCGAGGCGGCGATCGAGGCCTGGCAGGCGGCGGGCGCACCGCATCAGGAGCAGTTCGGCATCACGGTCACCGCCGACGGGCAGCGGGTCTGGCTGGGTAGCGAGGACGGGCCCGGCTGGCGCCTGCCGCTGTGATCGTGATGCGCAGCTCCCGGCCCGGGCGCTCCCCGTCAGCGCGTGAGCGTTTCGCGCGCGACGCGGCTGCGCGTGCGGGGCGGGACCGCTCCGCGGGCGTTCCAGCACTGGGACAGCAACGCACACGGCTGGGCGACCGAAAGCGGCGCCTTCACGCTGCGGATCGCAACCTCCGTCGCCGATCCCGGCCACACCGTCACGGTCACTCCGACGACCGACCGGACGTAGCCACGCCGCTCGTGCGCGGCCGGTCCGGTCCGGGCCGGCCGCGCACACCACCCTGCGCCACGCCGAGCAGCCCCACCACGAGCACGAGAAGGTGATTGACCTGCCCTCAAGTCGGTGCAGGAGATTGAACCTTGAGGAGGCTGCAAGAAGGTCCTAAACTTGTCCGGTGATCGACAAGGCGCGCGCGTTCGACGAACTCGGCCCCGTTGTCAGCAGGCATCCGGTGGCCAGCGGCAAGCGATGGGTGAATGCCTCCTGGGCACTGGGTATCGGCGTCCCGGTCGGCTGCTTGGGCCTATGGGGAATGCTCGCCACCGGCGACGACGCGTCGGTCGGTGCCAACAAGGCGGTAGGCATACTCATCGGCCTCGGCCTGGCCGGGGTCTACATCGCGGTGACTCAGGCCCTCCGGGCAGTACGTGGCGGATCGGCGGAGTACTTCGAGGTGCGCGAGCACGGCCTGGTCCACGGCTCCCGGCAGGGGCCGACGGTCTTCGCCTGGGACCAGGTCGCCACGATCGCCATCCGGACCGCCGACCGGGACAGCGGGCTCGCCCGGCAACTGGGCATCGGGTACCGGTGCGTGCTCCGCTCGGCCGACGGCAGGCGGGTCCGGGTGGACGGACTGGCCGAACGGCACGGCGAGTTGGGCCTCGCGGTGCTCAGCCGGTGCCCGCATGCGACCCGGCTCACCGGCAATGAGTGGGAGCAGAAGGCGGGCGGTCGGCTGCTGGCCGCAGGCGCGGCATGCCTGGCCGCGGTCGTCGCCATGATCCTCTTCATCGCGAGCCGCCCGGACAAGGTGATCACCGACCCCCACGACGTCACCTACGTGCGCCACATACCCGGCCTCAGCGACACCCAGATGTTTCTGCTCGCCATCGGAATCATGGTGTGCCTGATCGCGGGCATCACCTGCGTCGTCCTGTTCGTACGGGCTCGGATGATGCGCAGGTGAGGACGCCCTAGGCAGTTGTCCACTGCTCTCGGGCCAGGGATGGATCGGAGGAGCGGCCCCGGCGGGGACACCTGCGGTGTCGCCGGCTCCCCCGGCAGCCCGGAACGGGTCGTAAGCACATCTCCATCCCGGCACCGACCCGCGGTGGCCACCCCCTGGTACGCGTTCATCCCGGCGACCGTGGTCACGGGCCCGGGAATCGGCCGCGTGGTCGCTCCGATGTCCACCGAGGCAATGCGGAACGTCGAACCCCGGCTGGCCGGCGCCGCCTCAGGCATCGACAACACGATCCGTCAGGTCGGCTCCGTCATCGGCGCGGCGACGGTCGGTGCTCTGCCACAGGGCCGACTGGCTGCCGAGCTGGCCACCGGCAAGACGTACGCCGACGCGTTCATCGCCACGATGCACGTCACCGCGATCCTCCCGATCACCGTGGTCCTGGCCGGAGCACTTGCCTGCCTGCTGGTACGCAACCACACCAGGGCCGAGCCCGCAGACCCCGTACCGGCTACGGCCACCCGGGAGACGACGCCCGGTCGCTGAGTTCTTACCGGCACCCCGTGTCGGCGAAGACGTGAGAGGTACCGACAACGCACCGCGGTCGGCCGCCGTCGGGCCGGGCGTCGCGCCTCCGGCCCCCGCGGAGCGCTGGTGACGCGGCAGCGGTGGAAGAGAAAGTGCCCGCCCGCGCGACATCCTGACACCTCACGTAGTCATGAGGGGTATGCACGGGGATCACCGAACAAGGGAACAGGCAGGGACCGAGTGAAATCAGCACAGGAGGACGAATATCTGGAGTTCGTGGCCGCGAGGGCGAAGGCGCTGTACCGCTCGGCGTACGTCCTCGCGGCCGGCGACACGCACCTTGCCGAGGACCTGGTCCAGGAGACCCTCAGCCGGGTGTACGTGCACTGGAAGCGGGTGGCCGGTGCGGACAACCCGGTGGCCTACGCCCAGACGGTTCTGGTCCGCACCTTCCTCAGCCTGCGGCGTCGGCGCAGCACCGGCGAGCGCCCCACCGGGACCATGCCCGACGGTGCGGCGTCCGGCCCGGACACCGCGCTGCGGCTCACCCTGCTGGACGCGCTCGGCCAACTGCCGCCCCGTGACCGGGCGGTGCTGCTGCTGCGCTACTGGGAGGACCGCAGCATCGAGGAGACCGCCCGGATGCTCAGGCTGAGCAGCAGTGCGGTCCGCTCCCAGGGCACCCGTGCACTCGCCAGGGTGCGTGCGCTGCTCGGCGACAGCCTGTCCGACCTGGTTCCGCACTGAGCACCGGTGCGCGCGGGTCAGAACCGCCACAGAGCCCCCATCGTTGACAGAAAAGGTGACGCCAGCATGCCGTTCGAAGCAGACCTCGCACATGCCCTGGACCGCACGACCGACTCCCTCGAACCCGATCTCACCGCGCTCCTGGGCGGAGCCGTCAAGCGCGGGCGGAGCCGTCGGCGTCGGCGCGCCGCCGGCGTCGTCGCCGGGGTCGGTGCCTGCGCCGTGATCGCGGCAGCCGGCCTGATGCTCCCCGGTGTGCTCGCCGGGATCCGCCCCGCAGGTTCCGACCTCGAGCCGGCGGCGCAGGCGGCGCCCCGGTCCGCTATCACCGACACCCAGATGATCCAGGCTCTGGAGATGACGTTCCCCGGGGGCCGGTTCAGCGAGGTCACCGGGCAGAGCAACAACCCCTCGGATCCGTCCGGCGGGGCCGTCGCCAACGCCGGTCTGGTCCTCGACGACGGGCAAGGGGCCGCCTACGTCGGCATCTCGGCCGTGCGGCTCAAACTGCCGCTCAGGGACGGCGACGGGCTGAGCTGCAAGTGGAAGCCCAAGCGCGACGCAGCTGACACCTGCACGCTGCGCGAGCTGCCGAGCAGCGCCGAGATTCCGGGCGGGGCCCTGGTGATGTCGGAGCAGAACGCGGCCGAGCACCCGGCCCGTGCCGACACCGCCCGCCGCTGGACGATCACGGTGACCCTGAAGTCGACCGGCGCGCAGCTTCAGATGGTGCAGTGGAACAGCACCGGCGGTGGCACTGGCGCCGATACACCGAAGCCGACCCGCGCCGCGCCCCCGCTCTCCGAGCAGCAGGCGGTGGCCGTACTCACCGGTGCCACCTGGGCGCCGATCCTCGCTGCCGTCGGCTGACCGGTCGCACTGCCGGAAACGGGGGCAGAACCTCCATGGCCTGCTGCGCCGGCAGGTCATGGACGGTCCGGCCGGTACCGTCACCCCGCCACAGGCCGACGTAGTGGTACACCGCGCCGCTGGGCGGCAGGTCGCCCGGCAGGTAGGCCAACTGACGGCCTGTCCGCATTCAGCAGTGGGACTGCTGGAACGGCAGCAACCAGATCTGGTACCCCTACGCGGCCGGCCAGGGCTATCCTCCCGTCAACTACCAGGGCGTTTTTCGAAGTGCTGGTCACAGCCACTCGTTGATGGCTGCGACCAGCACGGTCGCTTCGTAGCGGACGGCAAGAACCGGGTGCGGGGGGCGACGAGGTGCTCGTGCTGCTGCGGGAGCGAGAGGCCGCGTGCCGCAGAGAGGCGGAGCGGTTGCGCGGGGAGGCCGAGCGGACCGCCGGACCACTGCGGGTGCGCGAGGACGGGTTGGCCAGGAGAACCGGCGTGCCACCTGCCGGAGGGCACGCCGTCGACCGGATGTCCTCGTCCTGGTCGGACGGTCTCGTCTACTGTTCTTCGGCCGGTTCGCCGTTGGCTGCCGTGGTGTCCGGCGGCAGCGTGTCGGCAGCCGCCCGGGGACGGTCGGGAAGCAGGTGCCGGGCAGGCAGCGGGATGCGCTCACCGGAGGCGTCGCTGGTGAAGGGGATGACACCCGATCCGCCGGGGAACTCGCCGGTCACGTAGTAGTCCGTACGGAACCCGAGGGACGCCTGGGCGCTGAGGGTTTCGCCATTGGCGCGGACGGGCACGAGTTCGTGCTGCTCCATCCACAGACAGCCGGTGCTGCGCGGCGGAATGATGAGCCCGCGTTCCTTTCTCTCCTCGGCCATGGTCGACACGTTGCGGCGGGTTTCGTAGCCCAGTTCGATGGAGGCGGAGACGGAGGCGGTGGTGGTCACACTGGCGCCCATGCCGAACGGTTTGGCGGACGCCTCCACACCTACCGACGCGCCCACGGTGATGCCCGTGGCCACGCTGAAGGAGAAGCCCGCCTCCCGGGTGACCCCCGTGGTGATCGTCTGCGACTCCGGCTGGGCCACGGTTCCGGCGCGGTTGTCGCGGAAGAGGACGAGATCGAAGATCCGGTGGCGGCGGATCCGGTAGAACGGCGAGTTCTGGATCTGCCAGGCCGCGGTGCGGTTGGGGTCGTTGACCAGGACGTAGGGCACGGTCACGGTGCGGTCGGTCACCCTCGTCTGCGCCGGCGGCCTGGCGGGCGACGTCAGGACCGGGATGCCGGGGCCGGGTGCGCGTTGCACGACGGCGGGCAGGTCGAGGATCCAGGTCGTGGGAGTGGGGTTGGGCCGCCCGGCGACGCGCACGGCGGTGAACCCGCCCACGGGCAGGAACAGGCGTTCGTCGAGGTCCCCGTCCGGGTACGGCGGAGTCACCACCGACCACAACCGCGTCCCGGCGCCGTCGAACAGCTGCTCGCCGACCTCGCCCTGACGCGCGTAGCGCCGTCCGTTGTGCACCTGCCTGATGCACACACCGGTCTCCAGCGGGGGCGTGGAAACGGAGGCGCAGTCGCTCAGGGCGACGTATCCCGGCGGAGGTATCGGCCGCCAGACCGCGGAGGACAGTTCATCCACGGCCCCGGGACCGCTGACAACCCTCGGGAGATCACCGATCCGTTCCCACCTCACGCACGGTTGTATCAGGCTCCGGTCGGCGGAGACGTCCCGCAGCAACAGCGACCCCGCGTCCGCGAGGTTCGTCCCGTTCGAGAACTGGAACCCCGCGGGCCACCAACCGCTCTGCCCCACGTGACCGACGAGGATCCGGGGGTGGCTGCTCGCACCTTCCGCTCTGGGGATGATCGATGTCGGCCAGGCCGTCCGAACGCTCGTGGTGTAGTGCAGTTCCAGATCGCCATAGCGTTGGGTGATCACACAGGCTCCTTCGTGCAGAGGACGATTGCCGTGCGGTCTCCTCCAGACCGTACTGCCCCGGCCCCGCCTCGAAGAGGGACAAACAGGCCAACAACACGACGGGCCGCGGGTTCACAACCCGTAGGAAGCGGCAGCGGCCCGTTGCGGTGCGGTGCAGGCATCCGGCAGGCACCGCCCTGTCGCACCGCAAGCCGGCCAGGGGCGAGCGCGCAGAGCCGACCCCAGCACCGTCGCTCAAGTAGACCCGCACCCTTCGGCTGACCGGCCAGGGAGCAGTGGGCCCCGGACGGGCTTCGGCCGTGCGGTTGTCTCGGGCGGCCAGAAGTCGTGAGGCGTGTCGACTGAACCGGCTTCGGCATTTACGCAAGTCAGAGGAAATTTCGCTGTCTCCCGGGTCCGGAGCGAGCGGGGAGTCCCGAACGGGACCTGAGCTGCCAAGTAATAAGTGCCGTCTCAGCGGACCTCTGCCCCGTGGTGACATGGCGCGTCGTCCGGATTCCACGTCGTCGACAGGGCTAACGCCGCCTGATGCAGCACCAGGTGCTCCGGTGCGATGATCAATCGGCGGCTTCGCAACCGCGGCACGCCATCCGGCGGGCCCGGGCCGCACCGCAGCAGCGAACCTACGGAAGGGACTTGGCGTGCGCAGACTCGTCCACTACATCGCCACCACTCTCGATGGCTTCATCGCGGGCCCGGACGGCGCGGACCCCAGCGGACCGAACGGCTTCTGGCCCATACCGGAGGACTACATCCAGCACCTCGTGGCCGAATATCCGGAGACGCTGCCCGTCCACGCCCGGCAGGCACTGTCCGTCACGGCGGGGGGCACCCACTTCGACACCGTGCTCGAAGGGCGGCGCAGCTACGAGATCGGCCTTGCGGCCGGGATCACCGACGCCTACCCCCACCTGCGGCACCTGGTGTTCTCCCGGACCATGACCGAGAGCCCGGACCCGGCCGTCGAACTGGTCGCCGACGACCCGGTGGCGACCGTGCGAGAGCTCAAGCAGCAGGACGGCAAGGACATCTGGCTGCTCGGCGGCGCCGAGCTGGCGGGCTCCCTGTACACCGAGATCGACGCGCTGATCCTCAAGGTCGGACCGCTGACCATCGGCAACGGGATCCCGCTGTTCTCCCGCAGGGCCGCCTTCGACCCGCGCACCTGGACCCTCACCGACCACACCGTCCTCAGGAGCGGCGCGATGTTCCTCACCTACACCCGCGTCACCGGCTGAGCCCTCCGGGCGGGCGGCGCTGCGCGAGGCCGGGCTCGCCGGGCATCCGGGTTGTCTGCCGAGTGCCGGTTCGGACAGTCAGAGGTGAGGCCAAGGATCGGTGCCCGCCTCCTTGAGACGTCGTTCCTCCCGCCAGTTCAGGAAGACCGGCTGGAGTTCAGGAAGACCGGCTGGTCCGGGGAGAACATGCCCATGGGTTGAGGACTGATCTCTTCGGTCAGGAACCCGACGAGGAAGTCGGCCATGCCGCAGTCGTACTCGACCCAGTCGCCATCCCGGGTGAGTACGAGAGTGGTCCACCTGTCGGGATCCGGATCCGCGGTGTCCCGGAACGCTTGGTCGGCACTGCAATCCGTGGCCCACGAGAACCTCCCCCGCAGGGCCGGGTCCTCGTCGGGGTCCAGGTCGAGCAGCTCATACCCGCACTCGATCAACTCCTCGAAGCCCAGGGGACCGCGAGCGCCTTGGGCAACCTCCAGCGGCAGCCCTATGGAGAACGAGCAATTGATCGACCCACCACCATAGGTGGAGGGGCCGCCTCGGCCACCGTCCAGCCATGGGACACCCCGAAGGGGACTCCGGCATCACGATGCACGGTGGCCGCACGGCACGGGAGACGAAGCGCACCTTCAGGTGGCGCGTAAGGCCCCGGGGATCAAGCCAATGCCCTGGCCGGATCACCACCCTTGTACGTAGTCAATCGTGCACATAGCGTGACGATCTGTCCGCAATGCGGCTCCCTCGCACTGACGTGAAAGGTGGTTTCGTCATGTCCGACAAGCCCGGGTACGCCGACCTCATCGAGCCCACTCCCGGCGTCGCCGAGGCGAACCGGAAGTCCGTGGAGGCCGTCGAGACCGGCGACCAGACGGGCGGCCAGGACTTCGCCGATGCCAGCCGCGGTCTGATCGCCCTGCCCGGGACCAACGTCATCTGGTCCCGCAAGGACTCCGGGAAGGTCGTCTGGGACTTCACCGCGTACGAGTTCCTCGATCCCGACCCGAGCTCCGAACCGCCGACGGTCAACGGCAGCCTGCAGCGGCAGGGCCAGCTGACCGCCATCGCCGGGCTGTTCCTGGTCCACAGCAGCCGCGAGTACCGGATCTACCAGGTCCGCGGCTACGACCTGTCCAACATGACGATCGTCGAGCACGATGCGGGCCTGGTCGTCATCGACCCGCTGGCCTGCTACGAGACCGCGCGGGCCGCGCTCAAGCTGTTCCGGGACCGGACGGAACTCTCCAAGGAGCAGCGGCCCGTCAAGGGCGTCGTCTACACCCACTGTCACGTCGACCACTTCGGCGGCTCCCGCGGCCTCTTCGCCGAACAGGGCGACCCGCTGGAGCCTGGTGTTCCCGTCGTCGCGCCGGAGGGCTTCCTCGAACACGCGATCAGCGAGAACGTCTACGCGGGCCCCGCGATGGCCCGGCGCGCGCAGTACATGTACGCGGCGCAGCTGGACAAGAGCCCGACGGGCCAGGTCGGTTCGGGCCTGGGCACGACCATCTCCACGGGCGAGGTGACCCTCGTCCCGCCGACGGAATACATCGGCGGCCCGCTCCACCAGCCGGTCCCGAAGGACCGGTGGAAGGACACCTACGTCATCCCCTGGCGGCCGGGGCTGTACGAGTTCGACCTGGCCGGCGTCCAGATGCTGTTCCAGCTCACGCCGGGCACCGAGGCCCCGGCGGAGATGAACATCTACTTCCCGGACGCCCGGACCCTGTGCATCGCGGAGAACGCCACGCACACCATGCACAACATCCTCAGCCTGCGCGGGGCGCAGGTGCGGGACGCGCACGCGTGGTCGAAGTACCTCACCGAGGCGATCCAGACCTTCGGCAAGGAGACCGACGTCCTGTTCGCCTCGCACCACTGGCCGATGTGGGGTGACGAGCAGGGCAACGGGCGCATCCTCGAATTCCTCGACAGGCAGCGCGACATGTACGCCTACCTCAACGACCAGGCCCTGCGGCTGATCAACGCCGGCCGCACCGGGACCGAGATCGCCGAGGAGTTGCCGACCCTCCCGGCGGGCCTGAACGACCACTGGCACAACCAGGGCTACCACGGCTCGGTGAGCCACAACCTCAAGGCGGTCTACCAGCGTTACATGGGCTGGTACGACGGCAACCCGGCCCACCTGTGGCAGCTCCCGCCCGTCCAGTCGGGCGCGGCCTACGTGGAGGCGATGGGCGGTGCCGAGGCCGTGATCGCCCTGGCCCAGCGGGCCTATGACACCGACACCCCGGACGGCTTCCGCTGGGCCGCCGAACTGCTCAACCACGTCATCTTCGGGGCGGCGGCCGAGTCGGGCAGCCCGCTCGCCGAGCCGCAGGTCACCCGGGCCAGGGAGTTGCAGGCCAAGGTCCTCACCCAGCTCGGTTACGGCAGCGCCAACGGCACCTGGCGCAACGCCTACCTCACCGGCGCCCAGGAGGTCGTCAACGGCCCGCAGCCGCTGATCACCAGCCAGAGCTCGGCCGACCTGGTGCGCAGCACCACCCTGGAGCAGTTCTTCTCCGCCCTCGCCCGGAGCGTGGACGGGCCGACGGCCGCGGACCGGCACCGCCTCCCGATCGCCCTCAACTGGGTGTTCACGGACACCGGCGAGAAGTGCACCACGACTCTGCGCAACGGCGTGCTGGTGTTCGTGGCGGACGGCGACCGCCTCCTCGAGGTGCCGGACGCCACCATCACGCTCAGCCGTCAGACGCTCAACGAAGTGGCTCAGACCCCCGGTTTCCGGAGGAACTTCGACCGGGCGGTGCGGGAGAACAAGATCACGCTGGACGGCGAGAAGGCTCAGCAGGCGGCCGACGCCGTCTTCGACACCCTGACCCTCCCCGACCCGAAGTTCCCGATCGTCACCCCGCGCACCCGCTGAGTGTCACGACACCGGGCCGGCTTCACCCGAAGCCGGCCCGGTTCGCACCCCCTCCCCCGGCGCTTCCCGGTCCTTCCCCGTCCGACTGAAAAGTGATATCACTTTGCTAAGTCCGTGACCGTGCGGACCGAGGACGAGAGGAGCCGGCCCGATGGCCGCTCAAGACCACGCCTTCGAGGGCGTCGAAATGCCCGCCCCCAAGGTCACCGAACGCGTCATCACCGGAAGCGCCGGGCTGCCCGTGCTCGCGCTCGGCCTGCTGCTGCTCCTCGGCAGCGCCGCGACGACCGTCGTCGGCATCGTCCTGGCCGCCCAGAGCGGCTCGGCCGCCGGAATCGCCCTGACCTCGGCCGGCCCGGTCGTACTGCTCGCCTCGGTGATCCTGCTCTGCGGCCTGACCGCCGTGGCCCCCGGCCAGGCCCGGGTGGTGCAGCTGCTCGGCCGCTACCGGGGCACCATCCGCGCCGACGGGCTGACCTGGGTCAACCCCTTCACCTCCCGCCGGCGGATATCCACCCGGATCCGCAACCACGAGACCGAGACCACCAAGGTCAACGACTCCGACGGCAACCCGATCGAGATGGCCGCCGTGGTCGTCTGGCAGGTCGAGGACACCGCGAAGGCCACCTTCGAGGTGGACGACTTCACCGAGTTCGTCGCCATCCAGACCGAGACCGCGGTGCGCCACATCGCCAACAGCTACCCGTACGACGCCCACCAGCCCGGACAGTTGTCGCTGCGCGACAGCGCGGACGAGATCACCCGCAAGCTCTCCGAGGAGATCTCCACCCGGGTCGCCTCGGCCGGCGTGCGGGTGGTGGAGTCCCGGATCACCCGGCTCGCCTACGCCCCCGAGGTCGCGCAGGTGATGCTGCAGCGCCAGCAGGCCAGCGCCGTGGTCGCCGCCCGCCGCTTGATCGTGGAGGGCGCGGTGGGCATGGTGGAGCTCGCCCTGGACCGCCTCGCCGAGCGCGACGTGGTCGAGCTGGACGAGGAGCGCAAGGCCGCCATGGTGAGCAACCTGCTGGTCGTGCTCTGCGGCGACCGGGGCACCCAGCCGGTGGTCAACACCGGCTCCCTGTACCAGTAGGAGGTGCGTCCAGGTGGCGCCGGAGCGAAAGAAGATCCTGCTGCGCCTGGACCCGGCCGTCCACGACGCACTGGCCCGCTGGGCCTCGGACGAACTGCGCAGCACCAACGCGCAGATCGAGTTCCTGCTCCGCCGGGCCCTGACCGAGGGCGGCCGGATGCCGGGCGGCGTACCCCGCCTGCCCAGGCGCGGCCGCCCGCCCAGGAACGGCGAGCCGGAACCGGACCAACACCAAGCTCCCTGAGGACGGTTGGAGTCCCGCCATGGAACTGCCCGGCACCCTGCCCGGCCAGCTCTACCTGCTGGCCCACGACCCCGAACGGGGCCGCCTGACCGGTACGCACAACCTCGAACCGCTGCTGCGCGCCGCGGCCCTCACCGACCTCCTCCAGCGCGGCCTGCTCCGCGACGCGAACGGCAGGCCGGAGGTCACCGGCCGGGCCCCGGCCGGGCTCGACCCGGTGCTCGCCGGCATCCTCACGGAGCTCGCCGACGGCCGGCCCCGCCGCTGGAGGAACTGGATCGGACGGCGCCGGCGCACCACCCGCGCCGTCCGGGACGGCCTCGCGGCCACCGGCTGGATCCGCCTCGACGAGCACCGTGTGCTCGGCCTCTTCCGCACCGTCCGGCCCACCCCGCGCGACCCCCGGGTCCGCAAGGCCCTGGCCGCCGCGGTCTCCTCGGCCCTGCACGGACCGCTCTCCCGGGTCGAGCCGGGCGACGCGGCGCTGGTCGCCCTCGCCGACGCGGCCCGGCTCGCCCTGGTCCTGCCCCGGAAGCTGCGCCGCGAACAGCGGGAACGGATCGCCGCACTCGCCGCGCTCTGCGGCCCGGTCCCGCGCGCCCTGCGCCAGGCGATCGCCGCCCGGGACAGCGCGGCGACCTGACCCCGGCAGGGTCCGGAACGGTATCGCGGCAGGTGAGGCGCCCCGAGGCCCCCGGGCGGGGTGTGGCTATCCCCCCGCGAAAGTCTGATGCTGGCCGCAGCGCGCGACGAACGCTTCCCGGGAAATGATCATCATCAGTTCCGCGAGAGCGAGTTGAGGAGTGATCGGCATGACGGGAAAGCACCTGCGGCGACGGACGCTGCTGACCACGACGGCCGTCGCGGCGGGAGCCCTGCTGGCTCCCGCCGCAGCCCAGGCAGCGCCGACGGCCCAGGGAGCCCCGACGGCCCAGGGAGCCCCGGCAGCCCCGGCGACGGGCGGCGGCGGGCAGGGCCCGGTCCGCGCGCTGGAGAGGGCGGCCCACCCGCTGCGGTCGACGGAGCCCGGGACGGACACGGCCGACCTGCGGCCCCTGGGGGCGATGATCGGCGGCGCCAAGGTGGTGGGCCTCGGCGAGGCCACGCACGGCTCGCACGAGTTCTTCGCCATGAAGGAACGGGTCTTCCGGTACCTCGTCGAGGAGAGGGGATTCACCACCTTCGCCCTGGAGATGAGCTGGCCCGCCGGACTGCGGATCGACGAGTACCTCCAGGGCGGCCGGGGAGACGCACGCCGGATCGTCAAGGAGGAACTGGGCGAATCCCCCTGGGAACGCGAGGAGTTCGTCAGCCTCATCGAGTGGATGCGGGACCACAACCGCCGCCACCCCGGCCACAAGGTCCACTTCATGGGCGACGACATCGGCGCCCCCAAGGTGGGCGACGACCTCTTCGCGCGGGTGACGGGCTACGTGCAGCGGCAGCACCCGGAGCTGCTGCCGCGCTTCACCGAGCTCTACACCGGCCTGCGCCCCCTCGACGACAGCTTCGCCTACCTGGCCGGCCCGCTCGCGGAACGACAGCGGCTCGCCGCCAACGCCCGGCAGGCCCTGGAGCTGCTCACCGGCCGACAGGGCGCAGGCGGAACCGAGTTCGAGTGGACGGTGCAGCACGCCCGGTCCATCGCCCAGACCGCCACGTTCCTCGCCTTCGACCTCGCCGACCCCGCGGTCATCCCCGTCGCGATGCTCTACCGCGACCAGCTGATGGCCGACAACACCGCCTGGTGGCAACGGCACACCGGCCACCGGATGCTGCTGTCGGCGCACAACTCCCATGTGGGGTACGTGACCGACATCCCCGAGACCTACCCCAAGGTGCAGGGCGCTTTCCTGCGCGACCTGCTCGGCAAGGACTACCTCCCCATCGGATTCACCTTCGACCGGGGCTCCTTCCTGTCGAAGGACCAGAGCCTCGGCGGCCCGTGGAAGAAGTACACCGTCGACGCGGCCGGGCCCGGCACCAACGAGGAAACCCTCGACAAGGTCCGCCACCGGGACTACTACCTCGACATCCGCACCGCCCCACCCGCCGCCCGCACCTGGCTGGACACCGCCCGCCCCACCCGCAGCATCGGCACCGAATACCCCGTCCCCCTCGCCGACATCCGGATAGCCTCCAGCTACGACGTCCTCATCCACCTCCACCGCATCCGCGAAGCCGACCAGCTGCGCCCCTAGCCGCTGACCGAGGGGCCGGTCTGGACCCGGCGCCGGTCCGGGTCCGGGCCGCGAGGAGATGTGCGGCCGCCGAACCCCGCCCGCGCCGGGCCGGTCAGACCTGGTTGAGGCCGCCGTCGACGAAGAGTTCGGCTCCGGTGGTGAAGGAGCTCTGGTCCGAGGCGAGGAAGAGGGCCGCGGCGGCGACCTCGTCGGGGCGCCCGATCCGGCCCAGCGGAATCCTGGCGACGAGCTCGTCCACCACGGGCGCCTCCCCCGCGCCCAGACCGCTGACGGCGGGAGTCTCGATCGGGCCGGGGCTGATGGCGTTGACCCGGATGCCGCGGCCCGCGAGCTCGGCGGCCCACGTGCGGACGAGGTTGCGGTCGGCGGCCTTGGTGGCGCTGTAGACGCTCATCGACTCGACGCCCCTCGACGCGTTGGTGGAGGAGAGCACGACCACCGAGGCGCCGTCCGACAGCAGGGGCAGCGCCTTCTGGACGGTGAAGATCGCCCCCTTGACGTTGATGCCGAAGGTCCTGTCGTAGTGCTCCTCGGTGATCTCCCCGAGCCGGGCGAACGCGCCGACACCGGCGTTGGCCACCACGACGTCCAGCCGTCCGCTGCGTGCCTCGATCGCCGCGAAGAGCCGGTCGAGGTCATCGAGGTTCGACACATCGCTCTGGACGCCGACGGCCCGTCCGCCGATGGCTTCCACGGCCTCGTCCAGCTCGGCCTTGCGCCGGCCGGTGAGGTAGACGGTGGCGCCTTCGGCGGCGAACCGGCGGGCGACGGCGAGACCGATCCCGGCCGATCCCCCGGTCACCAGGGCGATCTTCCCATCCAGCTGTCCCATGGTTTCCACTCCCTTGACCAGCACTGCTCGACCATCACTGGAGCTGCTTCTGGTGGGAGCGCCGAACCCCCCGCCGGGAATTCCCCCGGGCGTTCCGTGTCCACCGGCGCCGCCCTGCCCCGGAAGGGGCGCGGAGGCGCCGCGTACGCGGCCGCCGGGATGCGAGCCACCCCGGTGTGGTGGAAATGTGGGAGAGAGAGCCCGGCACGGCCCCGGCCCCCTGCCCTGGCCGCGCCACCGGGCTCCCGAAGGCCGTGTGCACCGGATGAGGACGATCGAGGACTCGCACAGACCTGCGGCGGTCACACGCCGACCGCCCGGAGGCCCCCGTCGCTCACCCTCCGTAGCGCGAATCGATGCCGGATGCGTGCTCTGCCGAATCGAGGCGGTACCAGTGGATCTCAGGATGTCTGTCGAAGCCCGGGAGGCGTTCCTCGCCGGCCCGCACGTGGGAGTCCTGGGGGTGGACGACGCGCGCGACGGCGGCGGACCGCTGCTCGTCCCGCTCTGGTACTCCTACCGGCCGGGCGGGCTGGTGACGATCCAGACCGGGCGGGAGACGCTGAAGGCCCGGCTCATCCGCGGTGCGGGCCGGTTCAGCCTCTGCGCGCAGGTCGAGTCGGCGCCCTACCGCTACGTCAGCGTGGAGGGGCCGGTGGTGGCCGTCGAGGACCCGCTGCCGCCGGCCGAACGCGAGGAGCTGGCCCGCCGGTATCTGGACGCGGACACGGCGGCGGCCTACCTGGACGCCAACCAGCGGCAGCTGGCCGACGACGTCCTCATCCGCATGAGGCCCGAGAGATGGCGGACCGCCGACTTCGCCGCCTTCGCCGAGGAGTTCGAACCGTAGCTTCCCGCGCACGCGGTCGGTGCGCGGCAGAGAGCGTGACATCCCGATGAACACCCGAACAACGACGCATCAGGCGACGGCCGAGCACGCCGCGGCGGTGCCGTATCCACGCGATCGGTGCCTCCATGAGCTGTTCGACTCCAGGGCGGCGCACCGCCCGCGGGCCATCGCCTCCGTCCAGCACGGCCGCAGCATCAGCTACGGCGAACTCAAGCTCCGCTCCGACGCGTTGGCGGCCCGGCTGCACGACTCCGGCGTGCGGTACGGCGACACGGTCGGGGTGTGCGGGGCCCGCTCTCCGGAGGCGCTGGTCGCGTTCCTGGGCATCCTCAAGACCGGTGCGGCCTACGTCCCGCTCGACGACGCCTCACCGCCCGCGCGTCTGCAGGCGATGGCCGAGGACGCGGGGGTGCACACCGTCGTCGCACTGCCCGGCAGCTCCCGCCGCATCCGGCGCGTGCGTTCCCGCATCGACCTGGGCGGCCCGGCCCCGGCCGCCCGGACCGGACCGCCCGCCCCGACCGCCCCGGCCGCGGTACCGCAGGCCCGGGCACTCCCCGCGGACTGCGCCTACGTGATGTTCACCTCCGGCTCGACCGGCCGCCCCAAACCGGTGGCGATCCCGCACCGCGGAGTCGTCCGGCTGGCCGCCTCCGACCTGGTCCGGCAGCGGCCGCGACCCGGTGAGCGGGTGCTGCACGCCTACGGCCTCTCCTCGGACGCCTCTTCGATCGAGATCTGGCCCGCGCTGCTCGCCGGCGCCTGCCTCGTGATCGCCGACCAGGAGGAACTGCTGTCGCCGGCCGCCCTGGAGTCGCTCCTGCTCTCCGAACGGGTCGGCGTCGCCTACCTGACCACCGGGGTGTTCCACCACATCGCGCGCACCAGGCCCTCGGCGCTGCGGTCCCTGCGGTTCGCCTCGGCCGGAGGCGAGGCGATGGACGCGGAGCTGGCCCGCGCGATACTGGCGGCCTGCCCGGACACCACCGTGGTCAACTTCTACGGCCCGACCGAGAACAGCGTGGTCTCCACCGCACACATGCTGCACGACCTGCCTCCCGAGGCGACGGCCGTGCCGATCGGCCTCCCCCTGGAGAACTCCACCTGTCATGTGCTGCGCCCGGACGGCACACTCGCCGGCACCGGCGAGGAGGGCGAACTCCTCGTCGGCGGGGACGGGCTCGCACTGGGGTACCTCGGCGACCCCGAGCTGACCGCCGAGCGCTTCGTCGACGACCTCGTCGAGCCTGGTACGCGCCTCTACCGCACCGGTGACCGCGTGGTCCGGCGCCCCGACGGCTTACTGGAGTACCGGTCCCGGGTGGACCGGCAGATCAAACTGCGCGGGCACCGCATCGAGCCGGACGAGGTGGAGACGCGGCTGCGCGCGGACGACGCGGTGGGCGAGGCCGTCGTCGAACGGGACGGCGACTCCCTGATCGGGTACGTGACACCGGCCCGCCCCGGCCGGGCGCTGCCCCTGGACCGCATCCGCGGCGGTCTCGCCACCTGGCTGCCCGCGGCCGCGGTGCCCGCGCGGCTGGTGGAACTCGCGCGGTTCCCGGTGACGGCCGGCGGCAAGGTCGACCGCCACCGGCTGCGCGGGCTGGCGGCCGCCGAGGAGGCCGCCGCCCAGCCGGCGGTGAACGGCACCGCGCCCGGCCCGCAGGACACGGTGGCCCGGATCTGGCAGGTGGTGCTGGGTGTGCACCCGGCACCGGGCGACAGCTTCTTCGACATCGGCGGCGACTCCCTGCTGGCGGCCGAGGCCGTCACCCGTACGCTGACCGCCTTCGACCTCGACGCCCGGCACGGCCGCACCCTCGTCCACAGCCTGCTGCGCTCCCCCACACTGGAGGACTTCACCGCCGCCGTCACCGCCGTCCAGGGCCGGCCCGGCGGGGTGAACGCCGACGCGGGCCCGGTGGACTTCCGCGCCGAGGCACGGCTGGGCTTCACCCTCCCGCCGCCGCGCGGGCCGGAGCCGGACTGGCGCCACCCCGCGGAGGTGCTGCTCACCGGCGCCTCCGGCTTCGTCGGCGCCTTCCTCCTGGCCGCGCTGCTGCGCCGCACCGACGCCCGGGTGCACTGCCCGGTACGAAGCCGGGCCCCCGCCCACGCCCGGCAGAAGGTGATGCGGAACCTCGCCCGCTTCGGCCTCGCCACCCCCGAAACCGCCGACCGCGTCGTCTGCCTCCCCGCCGACCTCGCCGAGCCCGGCCTCGGACTGGAACCGGGCCGCGCCGACGAACTCGCCGACACCCTCGACCTGGTGATCCACTCGGCCGCGCAGGTCAACTTCATCTATCCGTACGACGCGCTGCGCCGCACCAACGTGGACGGCACCAGGGAGCTCGTCCGGCTGGCGGCCGGACGCCGGGTGCCGGTGCACTTCCTCTCCACCATCGCGGTGCTCGCCGGCTTCGGAACCGCCGGCGTACGGCACGTCGACGAGGACCTGCCGCTCGACCACGCCGACCGGCTCACCATGGGCTACGCCGAGAGCAAGTGGGTCGCCGAGGAGGTGCTGCGCGACGCCGCGGACCAGGCCCAGGGCCTGCCGGTGGCGGTCTACCGTCCGTACGAGATCACCGGAGACCGGCGCACCGGCGCCTGCAACACCGACACCGCGATCTGCTCGCTGTTCAAGACGATCAGCGAGACCGGGCTGGCCCCCGACATCCCGCTGCCGCTGGACTTCGTCCCGGTGGACTTCCTCTCCGACGCCCTGGTGCACATCGCCACCACCCACCGCACCACCCGCCGGACCTACCACATGACCAACCCCCGCCCCGCGGGCCTGCGCGACATGCTCGACCGGATGGACACGGCCGGCCACCGGATCTCCCGGCTCCCCTACGAGGAGTGGGTGGGCGAGCTCGTCCGCCACGTCGCGCGGCACCCCACGAGCCCCACCGCCCCGTTCGTCTCGCTGTGCGTGGACCGCTGCAAGCAGGCCGACATGTCCGTCAAGGAGATGTACTTCGAGGGCACCTTCCCGACCGTCGGACGGGCCAACGTCGAGCGCGACCTGGCCACCTCGGGCCTGCACTGCCCTCCCGTCGACGCGGAGCTGCTGGACCGCTACCTGGAGTACTTCTACACCACCGGCTACATCGAACGCCCCGGCCGCGGCCACCCCGAAGGGGAGCGGACATGAGCGCGCGGCGGCCCGGCGCCGAGCCGGACGTCCTGGACTTCCCGCTCCCGCCGCCGGGCACCATGGGGCCGCCCGGGGAGTCCGCGCGGCTGCGCGAGAGCTGCCCCCTGGCCAGGGTCAGGATGCCGATGGACGCGACCGCCTGGTACGCCACCCGGTACGAGGACGTCCGGATGCTCTTCGCGGACCCCCGGCTGATCAGGCCGACCATCAACGACTGGCCGTCGCGCCCCGGGCAGCCCGCGGACGACGGGCCGCGCCTGGTCACGATCGCCGAACTCGACGGCCCCCGGCACGCGGCCCTGCGCCGGGCCCTGGCCGAGCCGTTCAGCTCCCGGGCCGTACGCGACCACCTGCCGCGCATCCGCGGGCTCGCCGGGCGACTGCTGCGGGCGTTCGAGGAGAACGGCCCGCCCGGCGACCTGGTCGCCGGCTTCACCGACCCCTTCCCCCTGCTCGTGCTCTGCGACCTGGTGGGCATCCCCTTCGAGGACCGGGACTGGTTCCTCCCGGTCCTGGACGCGGCCCTCGGCGGCATGGTGACCTCCCAGGAGGGCCGCCGGGTCACCGGCCTGCTGCGCGAGTACGTCGCCGGACTGATCGCCCGGAAGCGGGACCGGCCCGGCGACGACGTCCTGACCCTGCTGGTCCGCCGGTGCGACGACGGCGAGCTGACCCACGACGACGTACTGGCCTTCGGGCTGTCCATGCTCACCGTCGGCTTCGGCATCAGCAGCTTCTTCCTGGCCGACACCGTGCACACCCTGCTCGACCGGCCGGACCTCTGGGCCCGCCTGCGCGACGACCGCGGCCTCCTGCCCGGCGCGGTGGAGGAGTTCCTGCGCTACATGCCGGTGATGAACGGCACCGTGATCCTCCTGGCGACCGAGGACATCGAACTGCACGGGCGGACGATCCGCGAGGGCGACGCCGTCATCCCCGTACCGGCCTGCGCCAACCGCGACGAGCGGGTCTTCGCCGACGCCGACCGGCTCGACCTGGACCGGGCCGGCGCGACCACGGGCCGCGGGGGCCACCTCGCCTTCGGACGGGGGGCCCACAACTGCCTCGGCGCCCACCTGGCCCGCGCCGAACTGACCACGGGAATCGAGGCGCTGCTCGACCGCTTCCCGCGGCTGCGCCTCGCCCAAGGACAGGAACCCGCCTGGGACGACGAATCCGTGACCAAGTCACCGCTGACCCTCCCGGTCAGCTGGTGAGACCCGCCCGGCCACCTCACACCCGGCCACCTCGTACGCGATCAGGGAGCACCGCCAGTGAGCAGCACACCGCCGCGACCCGCCGTCGACCCGCCCGTCATCGACCTGCCCCTCCCGCCGCCGGGCACCATGGGCCCGCCCACGCAGTACGGGTGGCTGCGCCGGGAGTGTCCGCTGGCCGAGGTCCGGCTGCCGATCGGCGCCACCGCCTGGTACGCCACCCGCTACGAGGACGTCCGGGACCTGATCGCGGACCCCCGGCTGATCCGGCCCACCATCAACGACTGGCCGCCCCGGCCCGACCGGGCCATCGACGACGAGCCGGGCCTGATCACGATGATGGAACTGAACGGCCCCCGCCACGAGGCCCTGCGGCGCGCTCTGGCCGAGCCGTTCAGCGTCCGTTCCGTCCGGTCCCGGCTGCCGCGCCTGCGCCGGTCGGCCGACGGGCTGCTGGACGATTTCATGGCCGGCGGGCAGCCCGGCGACCTGGTCGGCGGCTTCCTGGAGCCCTTCCCGCTGCTGGCCATGTGCGAGCTGGTGGGCATCCCCTACGAGGACCGCGAGTACTTCCTGCCCAGGGCGGACGCCGCCCTCGGGGCGATGGTCACCCTGGACGAGGGCCGCGAGGTCACCTCCGAACTGCGCGAGTACATCGCGTCACTGCTCGACCGCAAGCGGCGCGAGCCCGCCGACGACGTCCTCACCGGGCTGGTCCACGCGTGCGGGCCCGGCACCCCGGACGGGGAGAGCGTGGTGAACTTCGGGCTCTCGATGCTGGTCGCCGGCTACCGCACGAGCACCATGTTCCTGGCCGACGCCGTGGTGGCCCTGCTGACCGTGCCCGACCGGTACGCCCGGCTCCGCGACGACCGCGGCCTCCTGCCCGGCGCGGTGGAGGAACTCCTGCGGTACATCCCGGTCATGAACGGCGTCGTGGTCCTCCAGGCCGTCGAGGACATCGAGTTGCACGACCGCAGGATCCGCGCGGGCGACGCCGTCCTGCCCGTCCTCGCCTCGGCCAACCGCGACGAACGGGTGTTCACCGACGCCGACCGGCTCGACCTGTGCCGAGCGGAGAACCCGCACCTCACCTTCGGCCGGGGCACGCACAACTGCATCGGCGCACACCTGGCCCGGGCCCAGCTGACCGTGGGACTGGAGGCCCTGCTCGACCGCCTCCCCCGACTGCGCCTCGCCGAAGGACAGGCCCCCACCTGGGACGACGAATCCCCGAGCAAGTCACCGCTCACCCTCCCCGTCAGCTGGCACGACACCACCGCCGCTCAAGGGGCCGGCGATCCACCGGAGCAACCACGAAGCCACCGCCCCCCGCCGCCGTGAGGGCGCCCCCGAGCGCCGCGCTCACCGCCGTGTGCCCGAACGGACGCGCCGCCACGAGGTCAGTCGGCAGCCTTGGGCAACAGGTGCGGCGCGTACTTCTCGACCGCTTCCATCAGCTGCCTCTTCGACGGGTTCACCATCGCCCGGCCGGCCACGGTCACGGTCGGCACGGTCTCGTTCCCGTCCGCGACCGAGCGGACGAACGCCGCCGCCTCGGGATCCCTCCAGATGTTCACCTTGCTGTACCGCAGCCGCGTGAAGCGCAGACGCAGGAGCAGTCGAGCGGTTCACCCCGCCGAAGCCGCTCCGGCTTCCCTCCGGGGCGGCCGGACGGCCCTCTTGCCGGCCGGCCCTGCCGACACCGCCGCGCGGACCGACCGTGTCAAGGGCTGCCGCAGCACCGGGCGCCGCGTGGGCCGGGTCCACGTCCTCACCCGGCCCCTGACGGACCACCTTCGATTCGAGTTCGCGCACTACCGCCACAACATCGCGGCCGGGGAGGACATCCGGATCCTCGACCCGCCCTTCCTGGAATTCCTGGAAGAGCGTGGGTGAGTGACGTTCGACCCCGAGCAGCTGGATCGGTCCACAGCCGATCTGGCGGAAATGCTCCGCGGCCTTCGAGCGCTTGAAGCGCCCGCGGATCTGGCCGAGGAGCGGTTCCGGGGCGTGGCCCGATGAATACCTTCACCGTTCATGACGATCGATTGACGACCGTGGAGACCTTCACCGGGCGAATCGAATTTCGCAATGCCCGGGATTTCGCCGAACACTTGGAAATATTCACACTGTACGAAGACCTGGCAATATTCGGAGAAAACTCCAGAGACCCCTGGCGACCCGGGCTGCGACACATCGGAAAGATCTTTAGTCCACTACGGAAATCCCCTTGAAGGGTACGAACTCACCCCCTTATCTTCTTCTCCAGGAAAGGGATCCAGCAGGAGGAGAAACCGCCGCAGAGCGGCGACTCCTCGGCGCGGCACCGGCCCGAGCCGCGTCAGGACCGACGGGCAAACCCGTACACGAGCGGAGAACCCCCATGGGTAAGCACGACGACGGCAAGGGCGGCAGCTCCGGCGACAAGCAGCAGTCGCCGAAGGAGTCGGACGGCCAGTGGAAGAGGCCCGTACCGCCGCCCGGTCCGGACGAGGAGAAGAAGTAGGCGCGAGCCGATGAACAAGAACGCGCAGCTGGTCGCCGAACTGACCAAGTCCGGCGCACTGGGCGAAGAGTGGCGGGGCGCGTTCGAGCGCGCCCCGCGCTCTGCCTTCATTCCGGATGCCGTCTGGGCGCCGGACGAGGGCACACCCGGCGGCTATCGCCTGGTCGCCAAGGGCCGGGATCCGCACGGCTGGTGGGAGCTGGTCAACGCCGACGACGTGGTCGTGACGCAGCTGGACGACGGGGATTCCGACGGCCCCGGCGTCGCCACCTCGTCGGCCTCCATGCCCTCCCTGGTCGCGATGATGCTCCGTCACCTCGACCTCGCCGAGGGGCAGACCGTGCTGGACATCGGCACCGGTACCGGCTGGACGAGCGCCTTGCTGTCCGCCCGACTCGGCGACGTCGGCGTGACCACGGTGGAGATCGACCCGGGCGTCGCCGCCGAGGCGGCGCGCCGGCTGAAGGCCGCCCGGTTCACGCCCCGCCTCGCGGTGGGCGACGGCCTGGCCGGCCATGCCTCCACCGCCCCCTACAACCGCATCCACTCCACGGCAGCGGTACGGCACGTGCCCCTCCCATGGATCGAGCAGACCGAGCCCGGCGGGGTCGTCGTGACACCCTGGGGTACGCCGTACGCCAACGCCGGGCTGCTCCGGCTGGTCGTCGGCGGTCCGGGCCGGGAGTCGCACGGCCGGTTCGTGGAGAACGTCAGCTTCATGTGGATGCGGGCACAACGACCGCACGCCGTGACGGCTCCGGGCGTCGGGCCGGTACGTGACAGCGCGTCCCCGATGGATCCGGACCTTGCCGAGGAGAACGTCCACGCGGCGTTCGCCATCGGCCTGCGGGTGCCCGGAGTTCGCTCCGTGCACACCTGGGACAGCGAGGATCCGCAGGGCACCTACCGCGTGCAGCTCTCCGACGGCGAGGGCTCCTGGGCCTCCGCGCGCCATCGGCGATGGGATGCCGGAGACGCCGTTCAGCAGACCGGGCCCCGCCGAATCTGGGACGAGGTCTGCGCCGCCCGGCTGTGGTGGCTGAAGGAAGGCAAGCCGGAACTGACCCGCTTCGGGCTGACCGTCGGCCCGGACGGGGGCCAGACCGTCTGGCTGGACAGCCCCGACCACCCCGTCGGCTGACGCCAGGACGAGCCGCTGGAAGCACGCCGGTTCCAGAGTGAACATATGGCTGAGCGTGTCCGTCCGGGTCCGGACCGGGGAGATCGACGACACCGAGGGCAGGCTGGTTCCCGAGTCGTCGAGACCGCGTCCACCGGACCGAACCGAGCCCGCGGCACGATTGCCTTCGCGCTGTGCCTGAGCGCCGCGGACGGAGATGTCGCACTGCCGTTTGATCACTATGCCGAGGCGGCCGCGCAGGCGCTAGGTTGGCGCCGTGCCCGAACTGCGAACCGATCGTCTTGTACTCCGTGACTGGCGGGAGGCCGACCTCGGCCCCTGGGCGGCGATGAACGCCGACCCCGAAGTCCGCGAGCACTTCCCCGGCGTCCTCACCCGGGAGCAGAGCGAGGCGTCCGCGGCTCGCTTCCAGGCCGACCTCGACCAGCGGGGCTGGGGGTGGTGGGCGGTCGAGGTGGTGGCCACCGGCGAGTTCATCGGGTTCACCGGGCTGGATCCGGTGGACGACGGCATGCCGTTCACCGGGGTGGAGGCCGGCTGGCGCCTGGCCCGCTCGTCCTGGGGGCACGGTTATGCGACCGAGGCGGCGCTGGCCGTCGTGGACTTCGGCTTCGAGGCCCTCGCGCTGCCGGAACTCCTGGCGGTGACGACGGCCACCAACCTGCGCTCGCAGGCCGTGATGCGGCGCCTCGGCATGACGCACGACCCGGCCGAGGACTTCGACGACCCGGACGTGCCCGAGGGCCCGCTGCGCCGGAACGTGGTGTACCGGCTGGTCCGTGGCGCGCGGCCGTCCACGGGCCAGTAGACCGACCCGCCGACCGCCCCTCGGAAACCGCTCTCGATCGCACCTGGCCGATCTCCGGCGAAATTCTCCGTACTATGTATAGTGTACTGCGTACGGGATAATCGCCGACGAGAGGGCCCATCGTGCAGATCAACTCCTCCGCCGTTTCACTCACCGTCGAGGACGTCGCCACCTCCTCCGCCTTCCTCCAGCGGCACTTCGGGTTCGCCGAGCAGATGGCGGCCGACGGCTTCGTCTCGCTCGGCCACGAGAGCGCCGGGCTCAACGTCGTCTACCTGCGGCGCGGCCTCGACGTGCTGCCCGAGGGGTTCCGGGACCAGCACGCCGCCGGGCTGATCCTGGCGTTCACCGTCGACGACCTGGCCGGGGAGGAGGAGCGGCTGCGGGGGGAGGGCGTGGAGATCACCATGCCGCTGCGGGAGGAGCCGTGGGGTGAGCGGCTGTTCCAGGTCACCGACCCCAACGGCGTGGTGGTCCAGCTCGTCGAGTGGGTCCAGCGGTAGCGGGCAGACAGCGGTGCCCCTGGCCGGGCCAGGGGCACCGCCTCACCACGAGGCTGAACGACGAGCAGGACCAGGGACGATCAGTCGACCGTCCAGGTGTCGTTGCCCGCCAGCAGGCCGGCCAGGTCGCCGGGGCCGCGGTGGGCGGCGGCGGTGGCCAGCTGGCTCGCCATCAGCTCGTCGTAGACCGGGCGCCGGACACTCCGCAGGACGCCGATCGGGGTGTGGTGCAGGGCGTCCGCGTCGGCGATCCGGGAGAGCGCGAACGCCGTGGCAGGGCCGGCCGCGTGCGCGTCGTGGACGAGCACGGCGGACTCGTTCTCCGGGGTGACCGCGCCCACGAACAGCTCGCCGTCGGCGGCCCGGAAGACGCCCTGGGCGGCATCCGCGCCGAACCGGATGGGCTTCCCGTGCTCCAGCCGGATCAGCGCCTCGTCCCGCGTGCCCGGATCCTTCAGCACCTCGAAGGCGCCGTCGTTGAAGATGTTGCAGTTCTGGTAGATCTCGACCAGCGCGGTGCCCTCGTGCTCGGCGGCCGCCCGCAGCACGGACTGCAGGTGCTGGCGGTCGGAGTCGATGGTCCGGGCGACGAAGGTGGCCTCCGCGCCGATGGCCAGCGAGAGCGGGTTGAACGGGGCGTCCAGCGAGCCCATCGGCGTGGACTTGGTGATCTTGCCGAGTTCGCTGGTCGGCGAGTACTGGCCCTTGGTGAGACCGTAGATCCGGTTGTTGAACAGCAGGATCTTCAGATTGACATTCCGTCGCAGCGCGTGGATCAGGTGGTTGCCGCCGATCGAGAGCGCGTCGCCGTCCCCGGTCACCACCCAGACGCTGAGGTCCTGCCGCGACGAGGCGAGCCCGGTCGCGATCGCCGGCGCGCGCCCGTGGATCGAGTGCACTCCGTAGGTGTTCATGTAGTACGGGAACCGCGAGGAGCAGCCGATCCCGGAGACGAAGACGGTGTTCTCCCGCCGGATCCCCAGCTCCGGCATGAAGGACTGCACGGCCGCCAGGATGGCGTAGTCCCCGCAGCCGGGACACCAGCGCACCTCCTGGTCGGTCTTGAAGTCCCTGGCGGTCTGCTTCGCCTCGTCCTTCGGCACGAGCTTCAACGAGGGAAACGTGTCACTCATCGGTTGTCCTCCTCGTCCAGGGTGCCGATCGCCGCCCACAGCACGTCCGCCAACTGGGCCGCCTTGAAGGGAAGTCCGCGCACCTGGTTGTAGGACTCCGCGTCCACCAGGTACTTGGCGCGCAGCAGCAGCGCCAGCTGTCCGAGGTTCATCTCGGGGACGATCACCCTGTCGTAACTCCTCAGCACCGTCCCCAGGTTGGCCGGGAACGGGTTGAGGTTGCGCAGATGCGTCTGGGCGATGCGGCCGCCGTCCGCCCGGACGCGCCGCACCGCCGCGGTGATCGGACCGTACGTCGAGCCCCAGCCCAGCACCAGGACGCGGGCCTCGCCGTCGGGGTCGTCGACCTCGGTGTCCGGCACGGCGATGTTGTCGATCTTGGCCTGCCGGGTGCGGACCATGAAGTCGTGGTTGGCGGGGTCGTAGGAGATGTTGCCGGTGCCGTCCTGCTTCTCGATGCCGCCGATGCGGTGCTCCAGGCCGGGCGTACCGGGCACCGCCCAGGGGCGGGCGAGCGTCCGCGGGTCGCGCTGGTAGGGCCAGAAGGCGCCGTCCTCGCGGTTCGGGCCGGTGGCGAAGTCGGGTGCGATCTCGGGGAGTTCGTCGACCTCGGGGATCCGCCAGGGCTCGGAGCCGTTGGCCAGGTAGCCGTCCGAGAGCAGGAAGACCGGGGTGCGGTAGGTGACCGCGATCCGGGCCGCCTCCAGGGCCGCGTCGAAGCACTCGGCCGGGGTGGCGGGGGCGACGATCGGCACCGGCGCCTCGCCGTTGCGGCCGAACATCGCCTGGAGCAGGTCCGCCTGCTCGGTCTTGGTCGGCAGACCGGTGGACGGGCCGCCGCGCTGGATGTCGACCACCAGCAGCGGGAGTTCGAGCGAGACGGCCAGGCCGATGGTCTCGCTCTTCAGGGCCACCCCCGGGCCGGAGGTGGTGGTCACGCCGAGCGCGCCGCCGAAGGCCGCACCGAGGGCGGCGCCGATACCCGCGATCTCGTCCTCGGCCTGGAAGGTGCGCACGCCGAAGTTCTTGTGCCGGCTCAGCTCGTGGAGGATGTCCGAGGCCGGGGTGATCGGGTAGGAGCCGAGGTAGAGCGGCAGCCCCGAGCGCTGGGCGGCGGCGATCAGGCCGTAGGAGAGCGCGAGGTTCCCGGAGATGTTGCGGTAGCGGCCCGCGGGCAGCTTGGCCGGCGGCACCTCGTAGGAGACGGCGAAGGTCTCGGTGGTCTCGCCGAAGTTCCAGCCGGCCCGGAAGGCGCTGATGTTGGCCTCGGCGATCTTCGGCTTCTTGGCGAACTTGCCGCGCAGGAAGGACTCGGTGCCGTGGGTGGGGCGGTGGTACATCCAGGAGAGCAGGCCCAGGGCGAACATGTTCTTGGCCCGCTCGGCGTCCTTGCGGGCCAGTCCGCTGTCCTTGAGCGCCTCCAGGGTCAGCGTGGTCAGCGGCACCTTGTGCAGGTGGTACGCCTCCAGCGAGCCGTCGGCCAGCGGGTCGGCCGGGTAACCGACCTTGGCGAGCGCCCGCTTGGTGAACTCGTCGGTGTTGACGATGATCTCCGCGCCGCGCGGCAGATCGGGGACGTTGGCCTTGAGAGCGGCCGGGTTCATCGCGACCAGGACGTTCGGCGCGTCCCCCGGGGTCAGGATGTCGTGGTCGGCGAAGTGCAGTTGGAAGGACGAGACGCCGGGCAGGGTACCGGCGGGGGCCCGGATCTCGGCCGGGAAGTTGGGCAGGGTGGAGAGGTCGTTGCCGAAGGACGCCGTCTCGGAGGTGAAACGGTCGCCGGTGAGCTGCATTCCGTCACCGGAGTCCCCGGCGAACCGGATGATCACCCGGTCCAGCCGGCGGATCGGTTTGGGACGCCTGGGCTGCGGACTGTCCGGCGCGGTGGGACCGGCCTGGCCCGCACCGGGCCCGGAGCGGCCCTCGTCGCCGTCCGGGCCGTCCACTGCCTCTGACTGATCGACCTGACTGGTCACTGCCGCGGACCTCCTCGTGGGCACCAGCCGCGGGCGTGAGCCGTGTGCCCCGTCCGCCTGGTGCACCTCTCGCATCCTATGCGGCCGGGTATCGCCGCTGGCGGGAACGGCCGCATGCGGCGGGAAATACAGAACGACACCACACTTTCGATAGAACACCGACCGGGGTGACGGTCATACCGCGCAGGCCCGGAACGGGAGTCGGGGCAGCCGGGGCCGGGAACGAGCGGCCCCCCGGCAAACGCCCCCAAGCCCCCCCCGGCCCCCGGCCCCCCGGGCTCAACAGCGCTCAAGGGCGCTCAAAAGTGGTCAAGCACGCTCAGGAGTTGAGATAGGTGAGCACCGCCAGCACCCGGCGGTGGTCCTCGGGGCTCTGGGCGAGGCCGAGCTTGAGGAAGATGTTGCTGACGTGCTTCTCCACCGCGCCGTCCGAGACGACCAGTTGCCTGGCCACCGCCGTGTTGGTCCGGCCCTCGGCCATCAGCCCCAGCACCTCGCGCTCACGCGGGGTGAGGCCGGCCAGCACATCGCTCTTGCGGCTGCGGATGAGCAGCTGCTGCACCACCTCGGGGTCCAGCGCGGTGCCGCCCCCGGCGACCCGGACCACCGCGTCCGCGAACTCGCGCACCTCGGCGACCCGGTCCTTCAGCAGATACCCCACGCCCCGGGTGGAGCCGGCCAGCAGCTCGGAGGCGTACCGCTCCTCCACGAACTGCGACAGCACCAGCACACCCAGCTCCGGGTACTGGGCACGGAGCGCGACACAGGCCCGCACGCCCTCGTCGGTGTGGGTCGGGGGCATCCGGACGTCCGAGACCACGACGTCCGGCAGGGCGCCGGCGGCGGCCAGGTCGTGGATGGCCTTCAGCAGCGCCTCGGCGTCCCCGACGCCCGCCACGACCTCCAGGCCACGATCGGTGAGCAGCCGGGTCAGGCCCTCCCGCAGCAGTACGGAGTCCTCGGCGATGACGACGCGAAGCATGGTGGCCTTCCGGCTGGGCTGGGCTGGGCTGGGCTGACGGGTGTCAGTCTCCCCTATCCTCGGTCCTGCCCGGGCGGAAAATCATGCCGGGGCAGCACCTCACCGCAGCACCTCACGGGCGACACCTCACGGGCGACACCTCACATGGTGCGGATGGCCACCGAGTCGCAGAGCTCCTGCAGCGCCGCCTTGGCCGGGCAGTCCGGCAGCGGGTCGAGCAGGGCCCGGGCCGCCTCGGCCTGCCGCAGCGTCTCCCGGCGGGCGCGCTCCAGCGCGGGGTGGCGGCGCAGCAGCCGCAGCGCCTCGGCGTGCAGCTCGTCGTCGGCGAGGTCGAGGGTGAGCAGCTCGTGCAGCCGCCGGTCGGCCGGGTCGGACTCGTCCACCGGCATCTGCTGGAGCAGCAGGGTCGGCAGCGTGGCCACGCCCTCGCGCAGGTCGGTGCCGGGGGTCTTGCCGGACTCGTCGCCGTCGCTGGCGATGTCCAGCACGTCGTCGGCCAGCTGGAACGCGGTGCCGATCCGCTCGCCGTACTCGGCGAGGATGTCGGTCACCCACGGCTCCGCGCCGGCCATCAGCGCGCCGATCCGGCAGGAGACGGCGATCAGCGAACCCGTCTTGCCGGCCAGCACGGCCAGGTAGTGGTCCAGCGGGTCGTCGTCCGGGCCGGGGCCGGCGGTCTCCAGGATCTGGCCGGTGACCAGCCGCTCGAACGCGTCGGCCTGGAGCCGGACGGCCTCCGGGCCGAGGTCGGCGAGCACCTGGGAGGCGCGGGAGAAGAGGAAGTCGCCGGTGAGGATGGCGACCGAGTTGTCCCAGCGCGAGTTGGCGCTGGGGGCGCCGCGGCGCACGGGGGCCTCGTCCATGACGTCGTCGTGGTAGAGCGTGGCGAGGTGGGTGAGCTCGACGACGACGGCGGCCGGCACCACGCCGGGCGCGCCCGGGTCGCCGAACTGGGCGGCGAGCATCACCAGCAGCGGGCGGAAGCGCTTGCCGCCCGCCTCGATCAGGTGGCTGGCGGTGATGGTGATGAAGGGGACGTCACTCTTCACCGCCTCGGTGAGCGCGGTCTCCACCGCGTCCATCCCGGCCTGGACGTCGCGGGTGAGATCGCGGTCCTGCACGCTGAGCCCAAAGGGTCCCACGACGGTCACGAAGACCACTCCTCTGTCCCTGGTCGATCTAGCGGCCTGGTCCCTGAGTGCCGCCGCTGGCCATACAGGCAGGGTATCCGGTCACGAGTGGATCACTGCACGGGCGTGCGGATCCTGTCATGATCGGGCCGGATGCCCTGATCAGGACGGATGCCGGACACGACGCGTCCGGGCCGCGCGGACAACGGCGCGGCCCGGACGACGGATGCCTCCGGCCGGGGGTCTCAGCGCACGAAGAGCGCGGCCTTCGACGCCAGGTCCAGGAAGTACTGCGGCAGCAGGCCGAGGCCGAGGGTGACCAGGACGCCGGCCCCGATCGCGGTGATCGTGAAGGCGCTGGGCACGGCGACGGTCGGGCCGCCGGGCTGCGGGTCGGAGAAGAACATCAGCACGATGACCCGGATGTAGAAGAACGCGGCCACCGCCGAGCTGAGCACACCCACGATCACCAGCGGGGTCGCCCCGCCGGCCGCCGCGGCCTGGAAGACCGCGAACTTCCCGGTGAAGCCCGAGGTGAGCGGGATCCCCGCGAAGGCCAGCAGGAACAGCGCGAAGACCGCCGCGAGCAGCGGCGAGCGCCGGCCCAGCCCCGCCCAGCTGGACAGGTGGGTGGCCTCGCCCTTGGAGTCGCGCACCAGGGTGACCACGGCGAAGGCGCCGAGCGTCACGAAGGAGTACGCCAGCAGGTAGAACAGCACCGAGCCGAGGCCCTGCTTGTTGGTGGCGATCACGCCGGTCAGGATGAACCCGGCGTGCGCGACGGACGAGTAGGCGAGCAGCCGCTTCACGTCCTGCTGGGTGACGGCCAGCACCGCGCCGACCACCATGGTGAGGATGGCCACGCCCCACATCACCGGCCGCCAGTCCAGCCGCAGGCCGGGGAAGGCGACGTAGAACAGCCGCAGGAAGGCGCCGAAGGCGGCGACCTTGGTGGCGGCCGCCATGAAGCCGGTGACCGACGTCGGCGCGCCCTGGTAGACGTCCGGGATCCAGGAGTGGAAGGGCACCGCGCCGACCTTGAAGAGCAGGCCGACGGCGAGCAGCGCCAGGCCGATCAGCAGCAGCGCGTCGTTCTGGGTGGTGTTCAGCAGCGCCGGGGTGGCCAGCGCCTTCCCGGAGATGACGTCCGAGATGTCGCCGAGCCGGACACTGCCCGCGTAGCCGTACAGCAGGGCGGTGCCGAACAGGAAGAACGCCGAGGCGAAGGCGCCGAGCAGGAAGTACTTGACCGCCGCCTCCTGGGACAGCAGCCGGCGGCGCCGGGCCAGCGCGCAGAGCAGGTAGAGCGGGAGGGAGAAGACCTCCAGCGCCACGAACATGGTCAGCAGGTCGTTGGCGGCGGGGAAGAGCAGCATGCCGCCGACCGCGAACAGGGTGAGCGGGAAGACCTCGGTGGTGGCGAAGCCGGCCCGGACCGCGGACCGCTCCTGCTCGCCGCCCGGGGTGGCGGCGGCCTGGGCGACGAACGCGTCGACGGCCACTCCCCCGGCCCTCGGCTCCAGCCTCCGCTCGGCGTAGGTGAGCACCGCGACCACGGCGGCCAGCAGGATCACGCCCTGGAGGAAGAGCGCGGGGCCGTCGAGCGCGACCGAGCCCATGGCGAGCAGGTCGACCTTGGTGGAGCCGTAGCCCTGCGCGGCGAGCACCACCACGGCGGTGAACGCGCCGGCCAGGCCGGCCAGGGCCAGCGAGACCTGCGCCCAGTACCGGTGGCGCCGGGGCAGGAAGGCCTCCAGCAGGATGCCGGCCACGGCGGCGCCGAACACCACCAGCATCGGGGAGAGCTGGCCGTACTCGATGTGCGGCGCCGGAATGCTGGGCGTGCTGCCGCCGGCGGCGGCGAGCCATCCGGTGGTGCTCACTTGTGCTCACCTCCTGAGGTGGCGGCGACCGGGTGGGCCGGTGCCGGGTCGGTCTCGTGGACCTGCGACAGCGTCGCGTCCACCGCCGGGTTGATGATGTCGGTGAGCGGCTTCGGGTAGACACCGAGCAGGATGGTCAGCGCCACCAGCGGGGCGACGACGGCGAGTTCGCGCACCTTGAGATCGGGCATCCCGCGCACCTCGGCCTTGACCGGGCCGGTCATGGTGCGCTGGTAGAGCATCAGGGCGTACAGCGCGGCGAGCACGATGCCGAAGGTGGCGACGATGCCGATCGCCGGGTAGCGGGTGAACGTGCCGACCAGCACCAGGAACTCGCTGACGAAGGGCGCGAGCCCGGGCAGCGAGAGGGTGGCCAGGCCGCCGATCAGGAACGTCCCGGCGAGCACCGGGGCGACCTTCTGCACCCCGCCGTAGTCGGCGATCAGGCGCGAGCCGCGGCGGGAGATCAGGAAGCCGGCCACCAGCATCCACGCGGCGGTGGAGATGCCGTGGTTGACCATGTAGAGGGTGGCCCCGCTCTGGCCCTGGCTGGTCAGCGCGAAGATGCCCATGATGATGAAGCCGAAGTGCGAGATCGAGGCGTACGCGACCAGCCGCTTGATGTCCTTCTGGCCGATGGCCAGCAGCGCGCCGTAGATGATCCCGATCACCGAGAGCACCAGGATCGCCGGGGCGAAGGTCCTGGAGGCGTCCGGGAACAGCCCGAGGCAGAAGCGGAGCATCGCGAAGGTGCCGACCTTGTCCACCACCGCCGTGATCAAGACGGCCGTTCCGGCGGTGGACTCGCCCATCGCGTTCGGCAGCCAGGTGTGCAGCGGCCAGAGCGGGGCCTTCACCGCGAAGGCGAAGAAGAAGCCGAGGAACAGCGCCTTCTCCGCGGTGCCGCCGAGCACCAGCCGGCCGTCGGCGATCGCCGAGGTGAGGGTCGGCAGGTCGAAGGTGGCGAAGCCCTGCTCCTGCGCGATCACGTACAGGCCGATCACGGCGGCCAGCATGACCAGGCCGCCGAGCAGGTTGTAGAGCAGGAACTTCACGGCCGCGTACGAGCGCTGGCGCGCCGAGTCGGGGCCGCCCGCCCGGTCGCCGAAGCCGCCGATCAGGAAGTACATCGGGATCAGCATGGCTTCGAAGAAGACGTAGAACACGAAGACGTCGGTGGCGTAGAAGGAGACGATCACCATCGCCTCGACCGCCAGGATCAGGGCGAAGAAGCCCTGCGTGCGACGCCTGTTCTCGAAGGTGCCGTCCGGTGCGGTGGGGCCGGGCCCCTCCTGCCCGTTGGCGGGCGCGGCCGCTCCAGGATCGGCGTCGTGCCAGGAGGCCAGCATCACGACCGGCACCAGGACGGCGGTGAGCAGGGCCAGCACGGCGCCGATGCCGTCCACGCCGAGCGAGAAGGTGATGCCGAAGGAGCGGATCCAGCTGTAGGACTCGGTCAGCTGGTAGCGCGCCCCGCCGGGCTCGAAGCGGGCGGTCACCACGGCCGCCAGCGCCAGGGTGACGGCCGAGACGCCCAGGGCGACGGCCTTGGTGGTCCGCCGCCGGGCCTCGCTGGACCCGGCCGGCAGCGCGGCGGTCAGCACCGCGCCGGCCGCCGGGACGGCGCAGGTGGCGGTCAGCAGGGCACTCATGCCTTACCTCCCTGACGGCCTGTTTGTTTCCTGTCCATCAGACGGACCTCATCAGGAGAGTCGTGGCGACCAGTACCAGCGTGCCGCCGAACATGGAGAGCGCGTACGAGCGGACGTAGCCGTTCTGGATCCGCCGCAGGCGGCTGGAGACGCCGCCGATGACGGCGGCCAGGCCGTTGACGAAGCCGTCCAGGCCCCGGCTGTCGAAGTAGACCAGCGCCGCGGTGAGCGCCGAGCCGGGGCGGACCAGGACGGCGTGGTTGAAGTCGTCCTGGAGGAGGTCCCGGCGGGCGGCCCGGGTGAGCGGCGAGCCGACCGGCGGCACCACCGGGACGGCGGAGCGGCCGTACATCAGGTAGGAGACCGCCACCCCGGCGAGCATGCAGGCCGTGGTGAGCAGGGTGACCACCAGCGGGGCGAGCGGCGAGTGGCCCTCGTCGTGGCCGGTGACCGGCTCCAGCCAGGTGAGGAAGCCGCTGTTCAGGGTGAACAGCCCACCGGCGAAGACCGAGCCGAAGGCGAGCAGGATCATCGGAATGGTCATGGTCTTCGGCGACTCGTGCGGGTGCGGTTCCTGGCCCTTCTCGTCCGGCTGCCAGCGCTTCTCGCCGAAGAAGGTCAGGAGCATCACCCGGGTCATGTAGAACGCGGTGACCGCGGCGCCGGTCAGGGCGCAGAGGCCGAGGATCCAGCCCTCGGTGCCGCCCTTGGCGAAGGCCGCCTCGATGATCTTGTCCTTGGAGAAGAAGCCGGACAGCCCCGGGAAGCCGATGATGGCCAGGTAGCCGAGGCCGAAGGTGACGAAGGTGACCGGCATGTACTTCCGCAGGCCGCCGTAGTGCCGCATGTCCACCTCGTCGTTCATGCCGTGCATGACCGAACCGGCGCCGAGGAAGAGCCCGGCCTTGAAGAAGCCGTGGGTCACCAGGTGCATGATCGCGAAGGCGTAGCCGATCGGGCCGAGGCCGGCCGCCAGCACCATGTAGCCGATCTGCGACATGGTCGAGCCGGCCAGGGCCTTCTTGATGTCGTCCTTGGCGCAACCGACGATCGCACCGAAGAGCAGGGTGACCGCGCCGACCACCACGACGGCGGTCTGGGCGTCCGGCGCCAGGTTGAAGATCGCACCGGAGCGGGTGATCAGGTAGACGCCGGCGGTCACCATGGTGGCCGCGTGGATCAGGGCCGAGACCGGGGTCGGGCCCTCCATGGCGTCCCCGAGCCAGGACTGCAACGGCACCTGGGCGGACTTGCCGCAGGCCGCCAGCAGCAGCATCAGGCCGATCGCGGTCAGCTTGCCCTCACTCGCCTGGTCCGCCGCCCCGAAGACCGGCTCGAAGGCGAAGGAGCCGAACTCGGCGAACATCAGCATGATCGCGATGGAGAGGCCCAGGTCGCCGACGCGGTTGACGATGAACGCCTTCTTGGCGGCCGTCGCGGCGCTCGGCTTGTGCTGCCAGAAGCCGATCAGCAGGTACGAGGCGAGCCCGACCCCCTCCCAGCCGAAGTACAGCAGCAGGTAGTTGTCCGCGATCACCAGCAGCAGCATGGCCGCCAGGAACAGGTTGAGGTACGCGAAGAAGCGGCGCCGGCGCTCGTCGTGCGCCATGTACCCCACCGAGTAGAGGTGGATCAGCGTGCCGACACCGGTGATCAGCAGGACGAAGGTGATGGAGAGCTGGTCGAGCCGGAACGCGATGTCGGCCTGGAAGCCGTTCACCGGTACCCAGCTGAACAGGCGTGTGGTGACGGCGCGTTGCTCGGCGTCGCGGCCCAGCATGGACGCGAACAGCGCCAGCCCGAAGCCGAACGAGAGCGCGGCGAGCGCGGTGGCCAGCCAGTGGCCGAACCGGTCGAAGGCCCGGCCGCCGAGCAGCAGCAGAGCCGCACCGGCCAGCGGAGCCGCCACGAGCAGCGGAATGAGAGAGTTCACCGAAGGTCCTCCGCCTACAGCTTCATCAGGTTGCTGTCATCGACCGAAGCGGAGTGCCTGGTCCGGAAGATGGCGACGATGATGGCGAGGCCGACCACGACCTCGGCCGCCGCGACCACCATGGTGAAGAACGCGATGATCTGGCCGTCCAGGTTGCCGTGCAGCCGGGAGAAGGTGACCAGGGCGAGGTTCGAGGCGTTGAGCATCAGCTCCACGCACATGAACAGGACGATCGCGTTCCGCCGGATCAGGACGCCGGAGGCGCCGATGGTGAACAGGAGGGCGGAGAGATACAGGTAGTTGACCGGATTCACTCCGTGCCCTCCTCGTGGTTGGTCGGGACCGGCTCCAGCGACCTGCGCGGGCCGGTGGCCGGCGGGCGCTCGGACGGCGGGCGGCCCAGCCAGTCGGCGGTGGTGGACTCCAGCTCGGCCATCCGCCGCAGCATCTCCTGGCTGACGTCGCGGATCTGGCCGCGCTCGCGCAGGGTCTCCATCACCGAGTCCTCGGCGACGGTGCCGTCCGGCAGCAGGCCGGGGATGTCCACCGCGTTGTGCCGGGCGTAGACGCCGGGCGCGGGCAGCGGCGGCAGCTGGATGTTGTCCTTGACCCGCTGGGCGGCCAGCTCGCGCTGGGTCTTCGGGGCCTTCACGTGCTCGCGGTGGGTGAGCACCATGGCGCCGATCGCCGCCGTGATCAGCAGCGCGCCGGTGACCTCGAAGGCCCAGACGTACTTGGTGAAGATCAGCCGGGCCAGGCCCTGGACGTTGCCCTCGGCGTTGGCCTCGGCGAGGCCGGCGAAGGTGTCCAGCTTGGCGTTGGCGAGGCCGGCGACCAGCAGCACGCCGAAGCCGAGCCCGCACAGGAGCGCGGCGAACCGCTGCCCCTTCAGCTGCTCCTTCATCGAGTCGGCGCTGGTGACACCGACCAGCATCACCACGAACAGGAACAGCATCATGATCGCGCCGGTGTAGACCACGATCTGCACCACGCCCAGGAAGACCGCGCCCTGCGCCATGTAACAGACCGCCAGCGCCATCATGGTGGCGGCCAGGCAGAGCGCGCTGTGCACGGCCTTCCTCATCAGCAGCATGCCGAGCGCGCCGCCGACGGCGATCACCGCGAGCACCCAGAACTGGACGGCCTCCCCGGTGGAGGTCGTCCCGGTGACGGCAAGGACCGTGCTGCTCCCGGCCAGGACGGTGGCGGCCACTACCGCACCTCCTTCTCGCGCTCGGTGCGCTCCTGCTGGACCGTCCCGGGCGCCGCCGCGATGATCTCGCCCCGGTAGTAGGCGCCCTCGTCGGCGCCCGGGTAGATCGCGTGCGGGGTGTCGACCATGTCCTCGGAGAGGCCGACCAGCAGCTGCTCCTTGGTGAAGATCAGGTCCTTGCGGGAGGAGTCGGCCAGCTCGTACTCGTTGGTCATGGTGAGCGCGCGGGTCGGACAGGCCTCGATGCAGAGCCCGCAGAGGATGCAGCGGGCGTAGTTGATCTGGTAGACCGCGCCGTACCGCTCGCCGGGCGAGTAGCGCTCCTCGTCCCGGTTGTCCGCGCCCTCGACGTAGATCGCGTCGGCCGGGCAGGCCCAGGCGCACAGCTCGCAGCCGACGCACTTCTCCAGGCCGTCCGGGTGCCGGTTCAGCTGGTGGCGGCCGTGGAAGCGCGGAGCGGTGGGCTTCTTCTGCTCCGGGTACTGCTCGGTGAGCCGCTTCTTGAACATGGCCTTGAAGGTCACGCCGAAGCCGGCGGCCGGTCCGAGGACGGACGGCCTCTCGGTCGGGTCGGGCCCGGTTGTCTCGTCGGACGACATCGCGGTCAGCTCCCTTCGGAATGGTCGGCCCCGTTGAGGGCGTCCTGGAGTTGCTTCGGGGCGCGGCTGCGCCGGCGCGGGACCGGCGGGAGCTCCTGCCCGGGCAGCGGGGGCACCGGGTACCCGCCCGCCATCGGGTCGAACCGCTCGGCGGGCGGCGCCCCCTCGGCCGCTGTCGCGGCGGGCTCCGGCGGGCGCTTCGCGAAGTCCCGCACCAGGGCGAGCAGCAGGATCGCGGCGACCGGGGCGCCGACGTACAGCACCACCTCGCCGAAGCCGTAGCCCTCGTTGCGCAGGGCCCGGACGCTGGCCACCATCACCAGCCAGACCAGCGAGACCGGGATCAGGACCTTCCAGCCCAGCTTCATGAACTGGTCGTAGCGCAGCCGGGGCAGGGTGCCGCGCAGCCAGATGAAGAAGAAGAGCAGCAGCTGGATCTTCAGAATGATCCAGAGCATCGGCCACCAGCCGTGGTTGGCCCCCTCCCAGAAGGTGGAGACCGGCCAGGGCGCCCGCCAGCCGCCCAGGAAGAGCGTGGAGGCGACGGCCGAGACGGTGACCATGTTGACGTACTCAGCCAGCATGAACATCGCGAACTTCAGCGAGGAGTACTCGGTGTTGAAGCCGCCGACCAGTTCGCCCTCGGCCTCCGGGAGGTCGAACGGCGCCCGGTTGGTCTCGCCGACCATGGAGATGATGTAGACGATGAACGACACCGGCAGCAGCACCGCGAACCAGGTCGGCTGCTGCGAGGAGACGATCTCCGAGGTGGACATCGAACCCGAGTAGATGAACACCGCCGCGAAGGACAGGCCCATCGCGATCTCGTAGCTGATCATCTGCGCGGACGAACGCAGCCCGCCGAGCAGCGGATAGGTCGAGCCGGACGACCAGCCGGCCAGCACGATGCCGTAGATGCCGACCGAGGCGGTGGCCAGGATGTACAGCAGCGCCACCGGGAAGTCGGTCAGCTGCAGCGGGGTCCGGGTGCCGAAGATCGACACCTCGTCGCCGGCCGGGCCGAACGGGATCACCGCGAAGGCCATGAAGGCGGGGATCGCGCAGACGATCGGGGCCAGGATGTAGACGACCTTGTCGGCGCCCTTGACCACCAGGTCTTCCTTCAGCGCCAGCTTCACGCCGTCGGCGAGCGACTGCAGCATGCCCCAGGGGCCGTGCCGGTTGGGCCCGATGCGCAGCTGCATCCAGGCCACCACCTTGCGCTCCCAGACGATCGCGATCAGCACGGTGCCGACCAGGAAGGCGAAGCAGAAGACCGCCTTGAGCAGCACCAGCCACCAGGGGTCGCGGCCGAAGAAGCCCAGGGTCTCGTACGCGGCGAGGTTCACTGCTCCTCCTCGGGGGTCGCGGCGGTGACGGCGGTGGCGCTGTCGGGGGCGCTGTCGGAGACGGTGGCCGCGGCGATGGTGACCAGGTGGCCGACCGTGGTGCCGAGGGTCCGGTAGGCGCCGCCCGGGGTGGAGTTGAGCGGGATCCAGACCGTGCGGTCCGGGATCGAGCCGGTGATCTCCAGCGGCAGGGTGAGCGAGCCGGCCGGCCCGGTCAGCCGCAGGGCCTCGACCGCGCCGACCTCCTTCGCGGTGACCGGGGAGATCCGGGCGACGGCCGCGTGCCGGGTGCCGGCGAGGTGCTGGTCCCCCTGCTGGAGCGAGCCGTTGTCCAGCAGCTGGCGCCAGCCCGCCAGCACCGCCTGGCCGGTGGCCGGCCGGGGCAGCGGCGCGGGGTGCGCGGCGGGGGCCGTCTGGTGGTCGCCGGTCCACGGTGTGAACCGGTCCAGCTCCAGCCGGGCGGCCCGCACGTCGGGCAGGCCGAGCCGGTGGCCCAGCGCGTCCGCCAGCATGTTCAGCACCCGCAGGTCCGGGTGCAGATGACGGCCCATCTGCTGGTCCGGCTTGAGCGCGGCCTCGAACATCCGCACCCGGCCCTCCCAGTCCAGGAAGGTGCCGGCCTTCTCGGCGACCGCGGCGACCGGCAGCACCACATCGGCGTGCGCGGTGACGGCGGACGGGCGGAGCTCCAGCGAGACCAGGAACCGGACGGCGGCCAGCGCCTCCTCGGCCTGCGCCGGATCCGGCAGGTCGTCCGGGTCGACGCCGCCGACCAGCAGCGCGTCCAGGTCGCCGTGGGCGGCGGCCGCGAGGATCTGCGCGGTGTCCCGGCCGACCCGGGTCGGCAGTTCGGCCCCGCCCCAGACGGCGGCGGCCTCGGCGCGGGCGACCGGGGCGTGGACCGGACGGCCGCCGGGCAGCAGCCCGGGCAGTGCGCCGGCCTCGACGGCGCCGCGCTCACCGGCCCGGCGCGAAATCCAGGCCAGCCGGGCGCCGGTCGCGTGCGCGAGGCGCAGCGCGGCGGTGAGCGCACCGGGGACGGCGGCCAGCCGCTCACCGGCCAGGATGACGGCGCCGGGGGTGCGCAGCAGTTCGGCGGCGCGGCCGGCGTCGTCGCCGAGCGGCTCGTCGGCGGCGAGCGCGGTCAGCCACTCGGTCTCGGTGCCCGGGGCGGCGGGCAGCAGCGCGCCGCGCAGTTTGGCCAGGCCCCGGGAGCCGTACGCGGCGACCGAGAACACCTTCAGGCCGCGGGCGCGGTTGGCCTTGCGCAGCCGCAGGAAGACGATCGGCGACTCCTCCTCGGGCTCGAAGCCCGCGAGCAGCACCGCCGGCGCCGCCTCCAGTTCCTCGTACGTCACGCCCGTGCCGTCGACATCGGTACCGCGCCCGGCGACGGCGGCGGCCAGGAAGTCCGCCTCCTCGCCGCTGTGCGGGCGGGCCCGGAAGTCCACGTCGTTGGTGCCGAGCACCACCCGGGCGAACTTGGCGTAGGCGTAGGCGTCCTCGACGGTGCTCCGGCCGCCGGTGAGCACCCCGGCCCGGGTGCCGCGCAGGCCCTCGGCGGCCCTGGCCAGCGCCTCCGGCCAGGAGGCGGGCACGAGTTCACCCGTCGCGGGGTCGCGGACGAGCGGGGTGGTGATCCGGTCCCGCTGCTGGGCGTAGCGGAAGGCGAACCGGCCCTTGTCGCAGTTCCACTCCTCGTTGACCGCCGGGTCATCGCCGGCCAGCCGGCGCAGCACCTTGCCGCGCCGGTGGTCGGTGCGCTGGGCGCAGCCGGAGGAGCAGTGCTCGCAGACGCTCGGCGAGGAGACCAGGTCGAACGGCCGGGAGCGGAAGCGGTAGGCCGCCGAGGTGAGCGCGCCGACCGGACAGATCTGGATGGTGTTGCCGGAGAAGTACGAGTCGAGCGGCTCCGCGTCCCCGATGCCGACCTGCTGGAGCGCGCCGCGCTCGATCAGGTCGATGAACGGGTCCCCGGCGATCTGCTGGGAGAAGCGGGTGCAGCGGGCGCAGAGCACGCAGCGCTCGCGGTCCAGCAGCACCTGGGTGCTGAGCGGGATCGGCTTCTCATAGGTGCGCTTCATCCCCTCGAAGCGGGAGTCGGCGGCGCCGGAGGACATCGCCTGGTTCTGCAGCGGGCACTCGCCGCCCTTGTCGCAGACCGGGCAGTCCAGCGGGTGGTTGATCAGCAGCAGCTCCATCACGCCGCGCTGCGCCTTCTCGGCGACCGGCGAGCTGAGCTGGGTCCGGACCACCATGCCCTCGGCGACCGGGATGGTGCAGGAGGCGACGGGCTTGCGCTGGCCCTCGACCTCGACGATGCACTGCCGGCAGGCGCCGGCCGGGTCGAGCAGCGGGTGGTCGCAGAAGCGCGGGATCTGGGTGCCGATCTGCTCGGCGGCCCGGATCACCAACGTCCCCTTGGGGACCTGCACTTCGACGCCGTCGATGGTGAGCGTGACCAGGTCGACCGCGGCCTTGGAGGTGGATGGCTCTGTGATCGTCACGCGTGCACCTCCCTTTCGGTGGCGGACTGGTGGCCGGAGCGGTGGGCGTCGGCCCAGACGGTGGAGGCGGCCGGGTCGAACGGGCAGCGGCGCTCGGCGAGGTGCTGCTCGTACTCGGCCCGGAAGTACTGGAGCGAGGAGACGATCGGGCTGGCCGCGCCGTCGCCGAGCGCGCAGAAGGACTTGCCGTTGATGTTGTCGGCGATGTCGAGCAGCTTCTCCAGGTCGCCGTCGACGCCCGAGCCGCCCTCGATCCGCTTGAGCAACTGGACCAGCCAGTAGGTGCCTTCGCGGCAGGGCGTGCACTTGCCGCAGGACTCGTGGGCGTAGAACTCGGTCCAGCGGGTGACGGCGCGGACCACGCAGGTGGTCTCGTCGAAGATCTGCAGGGCCTTGGTGCCGAGCATCGAGCCGGCCGCGCCGACGCCCTCGTAGTCGAGCGGGACGTCCAGGTGCTGGTCGGTGAACATCGGGGTGGACGAGCCGCCCGGGGTCCAGAACTTGAGCCGGTGCCCGGGCCGGATGCCGCCGCTGACGTCCAGCAGCTGGCGCAGGGTGATGCCGAGCGGGGCCTCGTACTGGCCGGGGTTGGTGACGTGCCCGGAGAGCGAGTAGAGCGTGAAACCGGGGGACTTCTCGGTGCCCAGGCCCTTGAACCACTCCTTGCCCTTGGCCAGGATCGGCGGCACCGAGGCGATCGACTCGACGTTGTTGACCACCGTCGGGCAGGCGTAGAGGCCGGCGATGGCCGGGAACGGCGGCCGCAGCCGGGGCTGGCCGCGGCGGCCCTCCAGCGAGTCGAGCAGCGCGGTCTCCTCGCCGCAGATGTACGCGCCGGCGCCCGCGTGCACGGTGATGTCGAGGTCGACGCCGGAGCCCATGATGTCCTTGCCGAGCAGCCCGGCCCGGTAGGCCTCGGCGACGGCGGCCTGGATCCGGCGCAGCACCGGGACGACCTCGCCGCGCAGGTAGATGAAGGCGTGGTCGCAGCGGATCGCGTAGGAGGCGATGATCATGCCTTCGATCAGCGCGTGCGGGTTGGCGAACAGCAGCGGGATGTCCTTGCAGGTGCCCGGCTCGGACTCGTCCGCGTTGACCACGAGGTAGTGCGGTTTGCCGTCGTTCTGCGGGATGAACTGCCACTTCAGGCCGGTGGGGAAGCCGGCGCCGCCGCGGCCGCGCAGACCGGAGTCCTTGACCAGGGCGATCACGTCGTCCGGTGCCATCGCGAGGGCGGCCTTCAGGCCCTCGTAGCCGGCGTGGCGGCGGTAGGTGTCGAGCGTCCAGGGCCGGGCGTCGTCCCAGGAGGCGGAGAGTACCGGGGTGAGCAGCTTCTCGGCCGGCTCGGCGGAGGTCATCACGCTTCCGTCCCTTCGTGCCGGGGCGAGACGACCTTGGTGCCGCCGGTGCCGGGCAGGGCCTCGCCCCTGGCCAGACGCAGGCCCGCGAGCGAGGGCGCGCCGCCCGCTCCGGACTCGTCCACGGCACCGGGGCGCTCGTCGGGGAAGCCGGCCAGGATCCGGGCCGACTCCTTGAAGTCGCAGAGCCGGGCGCCGCGGGTGGGGCGGACCTCCCGGCCCGCTCGCAGCTCGTCGACCAGCCGCTTGGCGCTCTCCGGGGTCTGGTTGTCGAAGAACTCCCAGTTGACCATCACCACGGGGGCGTAGTCGCAGGCGGCGTTGCACTCGATGTGCTCGATCGAGATCTCGCCGTCCTCGGTGGTCTCGTTGTTGCGGATCCCGAGGTGCTGCTGGAGCTCCTCGAAGATCTGGTCGCCGCCGAGCACCGCGCAGAGGGTGTTGGTGCAGACCCCGACGTGGTGCTTCCCGGCCGGCCGGCGCCGGTACATGGTGTAGAAGGTGGCGACGGCGGTGACCTCGGCGGTGGTGAGGTCCAACTGCTCGGCACAGAACCGGATGCCGGTCGGGCTGACGAAGCCCTCCTCGGCCTGGACCAGGTGCAGCAGCGGCAGCAGCGCCGACCGGGCCACCGGATAGCGGCCGATCAGCTCCTTCGCGTCGGCGGCCAGCCGGGCGCGTACCTCCTCCGGGTACGGCCCGGCCGGCATCGCCGGCATCCCCAACTGGACGTCTGTCACCGGTCCACGCCTCCCATCACCGGGTCGATCCCGGCCACCGCGACGATCACGTCGGCGACCTGGCCGCCCTCGCACATCGCCGCCATCGACTGCAGATTGGTGAACGACGGGTCCCGGAAGTGGACCCGGTACGGGCGTGTCCCGCCGTCGCTGACCACGTGCACACCCAACTCGCCCTTGGGCGACTCGACCGCCGTGTACGCCTGTCCCACCGGGACCCGGAAGCCCTCGGTGACCAGCTTGAAGTGGTGGATCAGGGCCTCCATCGAGGTGCCCATGATCTTGCGGATGTGGTCGAGCGAGTTACCCACCCCGTCCGGGCCGACGGCCAGTTGGGCGGGCCAGGCGATCTTCTTGTCGGCCACCATGACCGGGCCGGGCCGCAACCGGTCCAGGCACTGCTCGACGATCCGCAGCGACTGCTTCATCTCCTCCAGACGGATCAGGAAGCGGCCGTAGGAGTCGGCGCTGTCGGCGGTCGCCACCTCGAAGTCGTAGTTCTCGTACCCGCAGTAGGGGTCGGACTTGCGCAGGTCGTGCGGCAGGCCGGTGGCCCGCAGGATCGGGCCGGTGGCGCCGAGGGCCAGGCAGCCGGCCAGGTCGAGGAAGCCGACGTCGACCAGGCGGGCCCTGAACACCGGGTTGCCGGTGGCGAGTTTGTCGTACTCGTGCATCCGCGAGCGGATGGTCTTCACCGTTTCGCGGATCTGGTCGACGGCGCCGGGCGGCAGGTCCTGGGCGAGGCCGCCGGGGCGGACGTACGCGTGGTTCATCCGCAGGCCGGTGACCAGTTCGAAGACGTCCAGGATGAGTTCGCGGTCGCGGAAGCCGTAGATCATCAGCGTGGTGGAGCCGATCTCCATGCCGCCGGTGGCCAGGCAGACCAGGTGCGAGGCGATCCGGTTGAGCTCCATCATCAGGACGCGGATGACGGTGGCCCGGTCCGGGATGTCGTCGGTGATGCCGAGCAGCTTCTCGACCGCCAGGCAGTACGCGGTCTCGTTGAACAGCGGGGTCAGGTAGTCCATCCGGGTCACGAAGGTGGTGCCCTGGACCCAGTTGCGGAACTCCATGTTCTTCTCGATGCCGGTGTGGAGGTAGCCGATGCCGCAGCGGGCCTCCTTCACCGTCTCGCCGTCGATCTCCAGGATCAGCCGCAGCACGCCGTGGGTGGACGGGTGCTGGGGGCCCATGTTGACGATGATGCGCTCGTCGTCGGCCCGGCCGACCGCCTCCACCACCTCGCCCCAGTCGCCACCGGTGACGGTGAAGACCCGGCCCTCGGTGGTCTCACGGGCCTCTGCCTCTGCTGCCTCTTCGTAGTGCCGGGTGCTCATCAGCTGTACGACCTCCGCTGGTCGGGCGCCGGGATCTGGGCGCCCTTGTACTCGACGGGGATGCCGCCGAGCGGGTAGTCCTTGCGCTGCGGGTGGCCCAGCCAGTCGTCCGGCATCATGATCCGGGTGAGCGCCGGGTGGCCCTCGAAGACCAGGCCGAAGAAGTCGTAGACCTCGCGCTCGTGCCAGTCGTTGGTCGGGTAGACGCTGACCACCGACGGGACGCGCGGATCGGAGTCCGGCGCGGTGACCTCCAGCCGGATCAGCCGGCCGTGGGTGATCGAGCGCAGGTGGTAGACCGCGTGCAGCTCGCGGCCCTTGTCACCGGGGTAGTGCACGCCGCTCACCCCGAGACAGAGTTCGAAGCGGAGCGCCGGGTCGTCGCGCAGGGTGCGGACGGTCCGCAGCAGGTGCTCGCGGTCGATGTGGAAGGTGAGTTCGCCGCGGTCGACGACGGTCTTCCCGATCACGTCGACCGGGTCGAGGCCCTGTTCCTCCAGGGCGCCCTCCAGTTCGTCCGCGACCTCGTCGAACCAGCCGCCGTACGGGCGCTCGCTCGGGCCGGGCAGCACCACGGGGGCGGTGAGGCCGCCGAAGCCGGAGGTGTCACCGCTGTCCCGGGCGCCGAACATGCCCTGGCGGGTGCCGACCACCTCGACCGGGATCTCCCGGCGGGTGACGGGGACGCCGGCCCCGGTGAGCTCGGCGGACTCGGCGGGTCCGGTGGGCTTGGTCGGCTCGCTCATCGCAGCTGCCCCCGCATCTCGCTCACCGGGGTGGCCCGCAGCGCCAGCGCCTCGCCCAGCTCCTCGGCCCGGCGCCGGTTCACGCCCAGCGGCTCGTGCTGGATCTTGTCGTGCAGCTTCAGGATGGCGTCCATCAGCATCTCCGGGCGGGGCGGACAACCCGGCAGATAGATGTCCACCGGGACGATGTGGTCGACGCCCTGCACGATCGCGTAGTTGTTGAACATCCCGCCCGAGGAGGCGCAGACGCCCATCGAGATGACCCACTTCGGGTTGGCCATCTGGTCGTACACCTGGCGCAGCACCGGGGCCATCTTCTGGCTCACCCGACCCGCCACGATCATCAGATCGGCCTGCCGGGGTGAGCCCCGGAACACCTCCATGCCGAACCGGGCCAGGTCGTAGCGGCCGGCCCCGGTGGTCATCATCTCGATCGCGCAGCAGGCCAGTCCGAAGGTGGCCGGGAAGAGCGACGCCTTGCGCACCCAGCCCGCGGCCGTCTCCACACTGGTGAGCAGAAAGCCGCTCGGCAGCTTCTCCTCGATTCCCATCAGATCCCTCTCAATGCCATCAAGTCCGGTGGTTCGTCCGCCCGTTCAGGCTTGTCCGCCCGTTCACAAAGTCAGCGGCAGCCCCGCGCTCAGTCCCACTCCAGACCGCCGCGCCGCCACACGTAGGCGTAGGCGACGAAGACGGTGGCGATGAACAGGAGCATCTCGACCAGCCCGAAGATCCCCAGGGCGTCGAAACTCACCGCCCATGGGTAGAGGAAGACGATCTCGATGTCGAAGACGATGAAGAGCATCGCCGTCAGGTAGTACTTGATCGGGAACCGACCGCCGCCCACGGGCTGCGGGGTCGGCTCGATGCCGCACTCGTACGCCTCCAACTTGGCCCGGTTGTAGCGCTTGGGGCCGGTCAGTGAGGCCATCACAACGGAACCGACCGCGAACGCCGCCGCGATGGCACCGAGTACGAGGATCGGCGCGTAGGCATTCATAGCCCCCGCTCCCTCCGTCCAGTCGTCCTTGACTGCAGATCGGAACCGACGGGTCACGCTGTGGTGGACCCGCGTTCCGGTTCCCGAGATCCACCCCATGTGAGGCAGTTCACAAAGCCCGGAACGAGCGCATCTTATGCCCGTCGGCTTGTGATCTGCGACACGCAGTTCACGGTGATCTTTGTGATCTACGCCACCCCCAGAATGGTGACGAAAGTGAACATGACCAGAGTTGTCGACCCAAAGAAGTCAAATGATCACAAACAGTCGCATTCATCGGTGAAGCGGCTGGTCGGAGCGGTGCTCCTATATCAACTATGCGCCTTCCAGGGCAAATTTCTGGACGTCATTTTGACGTGTTATAGCGCCTCACCCGCAGGGGTGGCGGCCCTCCGAACGCCCGCTTGACCCTTCGTTCACAAGCGCGCGAACCGCTCCGGCGGGCAGCCGTCGGGGGTGCCGGGGGCCGGTCAGGGGCCGGTCGGGGGCCCGGGGGCCCGGGGGCCGGGCCGGCTACCGACCGCCGGCCACGGGTTCCCGGTCCTCGGCCTGGTCCTCCGCCCGGGCCGCAGCGGGAGCCGGGGCGGGGACGGCGGTGCGGCGGCCCCAGGCGGTGCCGGCCAGCACGAGGACACCGCCGAGCAGAGCGAGCGGGCCGAGGTGGTCACCGGCCAGGGTGATGCCGAAGACGGCGGCCCAGAGCGGCTCGGTGCCCAGCAGCAGACTGACCCGGGACGGCGAGGTCGTCCGCACCGCCCACATCTGCACGAAGAAGGCGAACAGCGTGCAGAGCAGGGCGAGATGCAGCAGCCAGGCCCACTGCGCCGGCCCGTACCCGGCCGCGACCGTCCACGGCGCGGGCCCGGCGAACGGCGCGACGGCGACGAACACCAAGGCGGCGGCGGCGAGTTGGACCCAGGTCACGGCCAGCGAGTCGGTGTCACGAATGGCCCGGATCCGGGACATCGCCAGCACGTGCACCGTCCGCACCAGGGCGGCGCCGAGCACCAGCAGGTCCCCCGCCGAGGGCGGCTTCAGCCCGCCTCCCCCGGTCAGCAACGCCACCCCGAGCACGGAGAGCCCCGCCGCCGCCAGAAAGGCCCGCGGCAGCGGCGTCCGGTTGACGGCGCTCTCCGCCAGCGGCGTGGTCACCATCGTGAGGCTGACGATCAGACCGGCGTTGGTCGCCGAGGTGTGCACCGCGCCGTACGTCTCCAGCAGGAAGATCCCGCCGAGCACCAGCCCCAGCACCGCCCCGCCCAGCCACTCCCGCCGCCCCATCCCCCGCAGCGCCCGCCACGCGAACACCCCGAGCACCGGCAGCACCAGCCCGAACCGCAGCACCAGGACCGCCACCACCGTCCCCGGCTCCGCCACCCGCTGCACCGCCATGAAGCTCGACCCCCACACCACCGCCACCAGCAGCACGGGCACATCACGCAACGGCGACGAGGACGAGAACAGTGAAGCGCGCATGGGCAAGATTCCTCCGAGCAAGAGGCAGGGTGAGCAGCCCGTGCGACATCGAACGGAGCGGCGGACAGAGGCGCGGACAGAGCCGCGGACGGCGGCGCCATCCTTGCCCACCGGCCCTGGCCGATCAAGGCTTTTCCACGCCCTGCCCGGCAGCGCCCCGGGTCGTCCGGCGACAAGCCCTATCGCGGACCACGAGGTGGCGGCAACACGTCCACTGCGGGCAACTGCGAGGAGTTCGGAGTGAGCAAGGCGGATCCGGAAGGCGTCGCGGCGACCGGCCACGACGCCGCGACGCCGGGCGGTGACCGAGGTACGGCTGACCGCCTTCAAGACCTTCCACGACGCCGTGCTGCCGCTGACCCCGCTCACCCTGCTCATCGGCCGCAACAGCAGCGGCAAGTCGAACGCGCTGGACGCCCTGGAGGTGCTCTCGCGACTCGCGCAGGGTGAGGACATCCGCGACGCCCTGGACAGCCGGCGGCGCGACGCGGGCCCGGTTCGGGGAGGGCTGGAAGGCTGCCCCCCGCACAGCGAGGACGTCTTCACCCTGGGCTGCACGGTCAGCACGCCATGGAGCCTGCCCGCCACGCTCGATGTCACGATCCAGGTCCGGCCGGACATCCGCATCGTCCACGAGCAGCTCAGCGGGGCCGATCACCGGGGTGTCGTGGTCTGCGACCGTGACCCGGCCACCGGGGCCGGCCGCCTGCGTCCACTCCCCGAACTGGCCGGCTACGCCGCCGCCATGGCCGAGGGAAAGCTCGGCGACGTGGTGACCCGGGGCATCCTGGACGCGGCCGAAAGCCCCCGCGACTACTCCGACTTCGACCGTCTTCTCGGGATCGGCTGACCTGTGGCCCGCTTGGTGACCTTCGTCGACACTTCCGTCCTCCGCAACATCCTGGAGATCCCGAAGACGCTCGACCACCAGCTGGACTCCTACAACTGAGCTCCTTCCACTGGCGGGGCCCGGCGCTCAGGGGGGTGAGCGGCCCGTGGGCCTTCGGCGGCGGCCTCGATGTCGGCCGGGGTGCCGGACTCCACTCGAAATGCGACTGGAGTCGCATTAGGATGAGGATGGCGCGGCGGCACCGCCGGAGCAAGCGCTGACGCGACAGGAGTCCACTTTGAGCGACCGCGCCCCCCAGCCGGGCCACGCCCAGCCCGAGCCCCCCAGGGCCCCGACCCCCCGCCCCGGTGGCCGCAGCGCCCGGGTGCGGGCGGACGTGGTCGCCGCCACCCTCGCCGAGGTCACCGCCAGGGGGTACGACGGGCTGACCGTCGACGCGGTCGCCGCCCGCTCCGGTGTGCACAAGGCGACGCTGTACCGCCGCTGGGGCGGGGTGGACGGGCTGGTCGCGGACGCCCTCACCGCCTCGGCCGACCAGGTCTGGCCGCTGCCGGACACCGGGGACCTCGGGCAGGACCTGCGCCGCATCACCCGCGAGGTGTTCGCCGTCTTCACCGATCCGGAGCTGGGTTCCACCCCCACCGCCCTGATCACCGCCGCCCAGCGCTCCGACGCCGGCGCCGCCGCCCTGCGCGCCTTCTTCGCCGCCCGCCACCAGCAGGCCGCCGCCGTGGCCGAACGAGCCGTCACCCGCGGCGAGTTGCCCCCCGGCACGGACGGCGCCGAGGTGGTCAGGGCGGCGACCGCGCCGCTCTACTACCGGCTGTTCGTGACCGGCGAGCCACTGGATGCCCGGGCCGCCGAGCGGGCCGCCGACGCCGCGGCACTGGCCGCCCGCGCCGGGCTGTTCGCGCCGACGGGCGACTGACGTCTACCGGATCCCCACGACGGCATGGATGATGTCGCCATGACAACGCTGCCGCCCACCACCCCCCGGAAGGCCCGTCACGTGAAGCGCGAACACTGGGCGCTGCTCGCCACCGCCACCGTCCTCCCGCTCGCCGCGACCACCGGCACCGCCGCCGCGGACACCCCGCCGCCCGCGCCCCCGGCCACCACCTGCACGTACACCCCGGCCGTGCCCGCCGACAACTTCAAGGGCATCCCGGTCTTCGACGCCGAGAAGGCCGCCAAGCCCTACAGCGCGACCCTGAGGACCAGTCAGGGCGCCATCACCTTCCAGGCCCTGACCGGCCAGGCACCCTGCACCACCTTCTCGTTCCGCTTCCTCGCCGAGCACGACTACTTCGACCGCAGCCACTGCCACCGCCTGACCACCCAGCGGATCTTCGTCCTGCAGTGCGGCGACCCGACCGGCACCGGCAGCGGCGGCCCCGGCTACTCCTTCCCGGACGAGAACCTCACCGGCGCGACCTACCCCGCCGGCACCGTCGCGATGGCCAACGCGGGCCCGGACACCAACGGCAGCCAGTTCTTCTTCGTCTGGAAGGACACCAGGCTCTCCCCCGCCTACACGCCCTTCGGCCGGGTCACCGCCGGCCTGGACGTGCTGCAGAAGATCGCGGCGGGCGGCGAGGACGACCAGAACAGCCCCGGCGACGGCTTCCCCACCCTTCCGGTGAACATCCGCAACGTGAAGATCGCCAAGTGAGAACCGGCCAGTGAGAACCGGCCAGTGAGGACCGCCGGGTGAGAACCGGCAGCCGCCGAGCGGGCCCGTCACCCCGCTGCCGTACGGTGGACACCCGCCATCGAGACCCGCCATCGACACCGTACGGGAGCAGCGCCGCATGGACAGCAGGATCTGGGAGAGCGTCGACGAGCTCGTCGCCTGGCTGGACGCGGAGAGCGCGGCCTCCCCGCAGGAGGAGCGCCTGCTGCGCATCCTCAAGCTCTCCGAGGAGGTCGGCGAGGTCGGCGCCGCGGTGATCGGCGCCACCGGCCAGAACCCGCGCAAGGGTGTCACCCACAGCTGGGAGGACGTTCAGCACGAGCTCTGCGACGTGGTCTTCACCGCCCTCGTCGCCCTGCGCACCCTCACCCCGGACGCCGCCCGCGTCTTCGCCGAACGGCTGGCCTACGTCGAGCGGCGCTCGACCGCCGGCCGCCGGCCGCCCGAGGAGAAGAAGGGCCCCGAGTAGGGCACCCCGCCGCGCCCGGAGTCACCCCCGCCGGCCGCCCGCCGCCACCGTCTCGTCCCCGGCCCGCAGCCGGGCCGCGAGGTCGCGCACGTCCTCGTACGAGGTGGGCGCGGCGCGCAGGCCCAGCTCCTCGTGCACGGCACTGGTGATCTTGGAGAGCCCGCGTTTGAGGTGGCTGCCCGGGATGGACGGCTCGGCGGGCCGGTGCGCGCTCAACTGGTCGGCGGCCTGGTGCAGTTGCTCCAGACTGAAGCGGCCGCGGTTGATCCACCGGGGCAGCGACGAGGTGACCTGGTAGGCCCAGTGCCGGCGGCAGGCCTCTTCGAGGAGGTCGCGGACGGCCTCGACGCGCTTCCGGCTGAGCCCGTTGCTGGTGTACCGGAACTGGTCGCGGTTGAGGTTGAGCAGCTGGTTGTCCTGACCGGTCACCTGGAGGCCGTGCAACTCGTCGACGGTGGCCCGCCGTTCGTCCGGGGCGCGGCGGGTGAGCCGGTAGCGGCCGGACTTGATGGTCAGGATGTGCGCGCCGTGCTCTTCGAGGAAGGAGAGCCAGCGCAGTGAGAAGTTGATCGGCTCACCGGGAACGCCCACGATGATGAAGACGTGGACCTGGATCCCGGCGTTGTACAGGTTCTCAGGATGCGGCCGTAGTTCGCCGGGTGGTTCCAGGGCTTGGCCTCCTGCCGCAGGGTCTGCGGATCGAGCGACTCCAGGCCGAGCTGCACCGCCCGGCAGCCGGCCTGGGCGAGCGCCTCGCAGTTCCTCGGGTCGAGCAGCTGGTCCCCGGCGGTCGGATAGCACTGCCAGGTGGCGCGGTGCCCGATGCGGGCGAGTTCCCGGCCGATCCTGATCTGCCGGGGGATGGTGAGGTACTCGTCGACGAAGTCGACACGCTCGACGCCGAGCGCGGCGATGTGCTCCGCGACGCGGCGCTCGGACATCACCCGGGGCTTGCCCAGGAAGGTGTCGCTGCCCGCGGCGATGGAGCAGAAGCCGCACCGCATCGGGCAGTTGGACATCGTGTGGAGCGGCGGCACGAAGTCCGGGCTCCACTGCCGGATCTCCCGGTCGAAGACGGGCGTGGGCAGCGACTCGTAGTCGGTCGGGGCGGGCGTGCGGTGGTTGACCCGTACGGTGCCGCGGTCGCGCCAGATCACCCCGGGCACGGTCGCCGGCGGGCCGGCCGGGGTGGCGGAACTGGCAGACGCGCTCGATCCCTGTGGTCGAGCGTCCCCCAGGGGGCGTGAGGGTTCGAAACCTTCCCCCGGCACCAGGGCCCCGCGCACACGCCGGAGGCGCCGGCGAAGCACCCCCGGCGCCCCGGGCACACCCGTCACCCGGCTGCGCGCCCGCCGTCCCGGACAGCGTGGAGGACGGCTCGGCGGCCGACAACGAGGCGCTCCGCGCACCCGCCCAGCGGTCAGGCGTTCGGCGCGACCTTCGCGAGGCCGTTGATGATGCGGTCCATGGCGTCGCCGCCCTGCGGGTCGGTGAGGTTGGCGAGCATCTTGAGGACGAACTTCATCAGGACGGGGTGGGTGAGCCCGCGCTGGGTGGCGAGCTGCATCACCTTGGGGTTGCCGATCATCTTCACGAAGCCGCGGCCGAGCGTGTAGTACCCGCCGTAGACGTCCTTGAGGATGCGCGGGTACGCCTGGAGGGCGCGCTCGCGGCCGGTCGGGGTGACCCGGGCGTGGGCCTGGACGATGACGCCGGCCGCGATCTGGCCGGATTCCATCGCGTAGGCGATGCCCTCGCCGTTGAACGGGTTGACCATGCCGGCGGCGTCACCGACGAGCAGCAGGCCCCGGGTGTAGTGCGGCTGCCGGTTGAAGGCCATCGGCAGGGCGGCGCCGCGGATCGGGTCGGTCATGTTCTCGGGGGTGTAGCCCCACTCCCCGGGCATGCTCGCGCACCAGGCCTTGAGCACCTCGCGCCAGTCCAGCTCGCCGAAGGCGGGCGAGGAGTTGAGGATGCCGAGGCCGACGTTGGAGGTGCCGTCGCCCATGCCGAAGATCCAGCCGTAGCCGGGCAGCAGCTTGCGCTGGCCGTCCCGGGTGTCCCACAGCTCCAGCCAGGACTCCAGGTAGTCGTCGTCGTGGCGCGGGGAGGTGAAGTACGTCCGGTAGGCGACGCCCATCGGGCGGTCCTCGCGGCGGTGCAGGCCCATGGCGAGCGAGAGCCGGGTGGAGTTGCCGTCGGCGGCGACGACCAGCGGCGCCCGGAAGGTGACCGGCCGCTTCTCCTCGCCGAGCTTGGCGGTGACGCCGACGATCCGGCCGGTGCGGTCGTCGAGCACCGGGCCGCTGACGTTGCAGCGCTCGTACAGCCGGGCGCCGGCCTTCACGGCCTGACGGGCCAGCAGCTCGTCGAAGTCGGCCCGCTTGCGGACCAGTCCGTAGTCGGGGAAGGCGGACAGCTCCGGCCAGTCCAGCTCCAGCCGGACACCGCCGCCGATGATCCGCAGGCCCTTGTTGTGCAGCCAGCCGTTCTCGGTCGAGACGTCGATGCCCATGTCGACCAGCTGCTTGGTGGCACGCGGGGTCAGGCCGTCGCCGCAGACCTTCTCGCGCGGGAACGCGGTCTTCTCCAGCAGCAGCACGTCCAGGCCGGCCTGGGCGAGGTAGTACGCGGTGGTGGCACCGGCGGGGCCCGCGCCGACCACGATGACATCGGCCGTGCTCTCGACGGTCCCCGTGCTCAGGTCGCTGAGGTCGACTGCGGTCTCGGACACGGTGGGCACTCTCCTGGAGCTGCGGCTGGGGGACGGCGGCGTTGTCCCCGGCAGTCTAGTTGCCGCCCCCGGCACGGGATCCGAGGGCGGTACCGAAGCCCGGCCGGCCCAGCCGTGCATAGTGCGTGCACCATGCACATGAACCCCCCGTGGTTACCATGAATGCGGACGTCGCAGGGAGAAACAGCCGCCCGGAGGCACGCGTGAGGGACCATCTGGACGACATCGAACGGGAGCTGATGCTCGTCGGACGCCACCACGCGATGGCCGGCGGGCGCGGCGGCGGGGAGCTGGAGCGCTCCGCCTATCTGCTGCTCTCCCGGATCGAGACGCAGGGGCCGATGTCGATCGGGCAGCTCGCGGAGGCGTTCCAGCTGGACACCTCCACCGTCAACCGGCAGGCGGCCGCGATGCTGCGCGCGGACGTGGTGAAGCGGATCCCGGACCCGGACGGCGGGATGGCCCGCAAGTTCGCCATCACCCCGGCCGGCGCCGAGGCGCTGGCGGCGGACCGCCGCCGTCACCAGGAGGGGCTCGGCCGCGTCCTGGCGGACTGGACGGACGCCGAGGTCGCGGTCCTGGCCGAGTCGCTGACCCGGCTCAACCGCTCGATCGAGGCCCTCCAGGGCGTGGTCTGGCCGCGCGGCTGACCCGGGGGGTGCCGGACACCCCCCGGCCCGCGCGGCCGGAGCACGGCGTTACGCGACCTTGTACGCGCGGTGCAGCGCGACGATCCCGCCGGTGAGGTTGCGCCAGGCGGCCTTGGACCAGCCGGCCTCCTGCAGCTTCGCCGCCAGCGCGGGCTGGTCGGGCCAGGCCCGGATGGACTCGGCGAGGTAGACGTAGGCGTCCGGGTTGCTGCTGACCGCGGTGGCGACCGGCGGCAGGGCGCGCATCAGGTACTCGGTGTAGACCGTCCGCAGCGGCGTCCAGGTTGGGGTGGAGAACTCGCAGATCACCAGCTTGCCGCCGGGCTTGGTGACCCGGAACAGCTCGCGCAGCGCGGCGTCGGTGTCCTGGACGTTGCGCAGCGCGAAGGAGATCGTCACCGAGTCGAAGGTGTCGTCGGCGAACGGCAGGCTGGTGGCGTCCCCGGCGGTCAGCGGCAGCTCGGGGTGGCGGCGCTTGCCCTCGGCCAGCATGCCGACCGAGAAGTCGCACGGGACGACCTTGGCGCCGGCCTCCTGGAAGGGCAGCGAGGAGGTGCCGGTGCCGGCTCCGAGGTCGAGCACGAGGTCCCCCGGTCCGGCGGCCACTGCCTCGGCCACCGCCCGCCGCCAGGCGCGGGCCTGGCCGAGGGAGAGCACGTCGTTGGTGCGGTCGTACTTGGCCGCGACGTCGTCGAACATGGCGGCGACTTCGTGCGGTTGCTTGTCCAGAGAGGCTCGGGTCACTCCCCCATTGTTCACCCTGGCCCCGACAGGCCGGGCAAGGGGGCACGCCGACCCGGGCCGGGGCGGCGCCGACGGCCTCAGTGCAGGGCGCGCCGCCCGCCGGAGCGGCGCCGTCGGCGCGAGCGCTTGCCGTGCGTTATCGCCGGCATCCCGTCGGCCAGCGCGTCGGTCGCCAGGGCCATGGTGCTGGCGATCCGGCCCTGGCCGCCGCGGAGGGCGAGCGCCCGGTGGTGCCGGCGGATGCGCACGACGCAGACGACGAAGAGCACCACGGCCACCGGCACACTGAACCGGGCCAGTCCGACGCCGACCGGCTGCGGGTAGGTGTCGCCGCAGATCCGGACGGCGCCCGGGTCGTCGGCGGCGTGCTCCAGGCAGACCGCGTCACCCACCCTGGCCCCGTCCGCGACCGGCAGCCCGGCGGCGGTGTGCGGCTGGCCGACGGCCCGGTAGCTGACGCTGCTGTAGGAGCCGCCGCCGGTGGGCAGCTGGGTGACGACCCCCTCGACTCTCACCGGGTTGGCGCCGATCTTGTCCGCCTGGTCGGCCTGACGCCAGCCGAGAAGGCACATGCCGACGGCCAGCACGGCGCTGAGCACGGCGGCGAGGTACCAGCCACGGCCCATCCGCGGGGATCGCGGCGGGGGGACGGTCGCGGATCGCATGGTTCCTGTCCTGGCTTGCCGTCGGGGCCTGGCACGGGGCCCCGCCACCCGCGGGGGCGGGCGGTACGTGGTGAGGGTACGGAGTGAGCTGTCCGGGATCGTATCCGCTGGCGGGCCCTCAGGTCACGGCGAAGGGTGAATCAGACCATCCACCCGGCACCGGAGTTCGACGGCACACGAAGGAAGTCCCTTGCCCCGTACGCACATCCGACTACCGGCGAGTAGAATGCCGGGCTCAGCGCCGCCGGTACACCAGTCGCCCGGCCAGGACGGTGGCCAGGCAGCCGCCGGGCAGCGGGCCCGCGCCACCGGGGGCGAACACCGCGAAGTCCGCCCGGCCCCCGGCCCCCAGCGGGCCGTGCACGGCCGCCGCGAGCGGCAGGACGGCCAGCGGGTCCAGCGGGCCCTCGGCACCCTCGCCGGGCAGCGCGGTGAGCCCCGAGCGGGCCACCGCGGTCCGGACCGCGGCCCGTTCGAACGGCCCGGCCACCGCCGTCACGCCGAACCCGAGCATCCGTTGCAGCCCGCGCCGGGCGCTCGCGCCGCACGCCGTCTCGTCCGTCGCGTCCGTCACGCCCCCGGGCACCGGCTCACTGCCCGCGTTCTCCCGCGGGTCGGGGTGGTACGCGCGCTCCAGCAGCCAGTGCCCGTACGGGTTGCGCAGGCCGGGGGTGAGCAGGCCCTCCCCCCAGTCGCGCAGCCGGGCCGCCGGGTGGGCGGCCGCCAGCCCGGCGTACGGACCGAGCGCCTCGATCAGCTCGCCGCGCACCAGCACCGCCCCGTCGGCGACGGACGGGGCGGTGGGGTCGGCCGGATCGGGCAGCAGCAGGGCCGCCCGGTGGAGGGTGAGCACGGTCGGGAGCGCTCAGCCGTTGTCGAGGATCTTCAGCTCGGGGTGCGCGGTGCCGCCCTCGATCGCGGTGGAGGCGATGTGCGAGGCGACCCGCGGGTCGACCGGGTCGTTCGCCGGGTCGTCCAGCACCCGCAGGTGCTCGTACGTGGTGGAGCGCTGGGCGGGCACCCGGCCGGCGGCCCGGATCAGGTGGATCAGCTCGGTGAGGTTGGAGCGGTGCTTGGCGCCGGCCGCCGAGACCACGTTCTCCTCCAGCATGACCGAGCCGAGGTCGTCCGCGCCGTAGTGCAGCGACAGCTGGCCGGCCTCCTTGCCGGTGGTCAGCCAGGAGCCCTGGATGTGCGCCACGTTGTCGAGGAAGAGCCGGGCGATGGCGATCATCCGCAGGTACTCGAAGACGGTCGCCTGGGTCGAACCCTTGAGGTGGTTGTTCTGCGGCTGGTAGGTGTACGGGATGAAGGCCCGGAAGCCGCCGGTGCGGTCCTGCACGTCGCGGATCATCCGCAGGTGCTCGATCCGCTCGGCGTTGGTCTCGCCGGTGCCCATCAGCATGGTGGAGGTGGACTCCACGCCGAGGCCGTGCGCCGCCTCCATGATCTCCAGCCAGCGCTCGCCGGACTCCTTGAGCGGCGCGATCGCCTTCCGCGGCCGCTCCGGCAGCAGCTCGGCGCCGGCGCCCGCGAAGGAGTCCAGGCCCGCCTTGTGGATCCGGGTGATGGCCTCCTCGACCGACACCCCGGAGATCCTGGCCATGTGGTCGACCTCGGACGCGCCCAGCGAGTGGATCACCAGCTGCGGGAACTCCGCCTTGATCGCCGAGAAGGCGCGCTCGTAGTACTCCACGCCGTAGTCCGGGTGGTGCCCGCCCTGGAACATGATCTGGGTGCCGCCCAGCTCGACCGTCTCCGCGCAGCGGCGCAGGATCTCGTCGAGGTCGCGGGACCAGCCCTTGTCGCTCTTCGGCGGCACGTAGAAGGCGCAGAACTTGCACGCCGTCACGCAGACGTTGGTGTAGTTGATGTTGCGCTCGATGATGTACGTCGCGATGTGCTCGGTACCGGCGTAGCGGCGGCGGCGCACCGTGTCGGCCGCCGAGCCGAGCGCGTGCAGCGGCGCCGAGCGGTACAGCTCCAGCGCCTCCTCCGGGCTGATCCGGCCCCCGGCCGCGGCCCGGTCGAGCACGGCCTGCAGGTCGGTGCTGGGCGCATCGAGGGTGGTCGCTGCGAGCTCGGACACCTGGCGGCCTTCTCTCTCTCGGGTACTGCTGCGTGGTTCTCGGTACGCCCTGCTCAGCACGGCGTACCGGTACGGCCGAACCAGCCTACGCCAGCGTCCGCGCGCCCCCGCGTCAGCCCGCTTTCCGCAGCGTTCCGGACGGGTTCCCGGCGGCCGGGTCGTCCGAGGTGAACCGGATCGTGCCGTCCTTCTGGAGGGTGAGCGTCTCCGCGTTCGACCCGCCGGTGCACGCCCCGGGCAGCGAGGAACGGACCAGCCGGGAGACGAAGACCAGCTTCTCCGGCGAGGCCGAGCGGAGCGTCCAGGACCCTTCGCAGCTGACCGGGATCAGGCCGGTGGCGGCGTTGCGGCTGGTGGTGTTCGCCTGCCCGAGCGCGGCCGGGCCGATGGTGAGCGTGGTGGTGCCGGCCGGCAGCCCCTTCTCGGTGGTCATGTCGCCGCTCCAGGTGCCGACGAAGGCCGCCGGGACGACGCTCGGGCCGGCGGCCGTGCCGGGCGGCGGCTGGGTGACGGTCGTGGTGGTGGAGGAGGTCGTCGTCGAGGTCGACGCCGTCACCGAGATGTCCACGGAGGAGGAGGAAGAGGAGGTGGTCTCGGCGGTGGCGGTGGCGTCGGGCTGCTCCAGCCCCCGGTAGACCTGGTGGCCGAGGACGGCGGCCACGGCCGCGAGGACCAGGCCGCCCACCAGCCCGGCGATCCAGCGCCGGCCGCCGGGCTCCGCCGTCCGGCCGGGCTCCGCCGCCGGCACCAGCGTCGGCGTCCGGTCCACCGGCCGGGCGTCCTCCGGCGGCACGGTGAGCGGCGCGGCCGGCGGCGCCCCGGCCGTGTCCGGGCCGGTCTCCCCCTCCAGGTCGAGCAGCCGGACGGCGCCGCGCCCGACCTCCTCCGCCAGCCCGGGCGGCAGCCAGCCGCCCCGGGCCAGCCGCCCGGCGGCCGCGCCGTCGGCGTCCAGCCACTGGAGCAGACCGCGCGGGGTGGGCCGGTCGGCCGGGTCCTTGGCCAGGCAGGCGGCGACGACCGGACGCAGCGCGGGGCCCAGCCCGGCGAGGTCGGGCTCCTCGTGCAGCACCCGGTAGAGCAGCACCGCCACACTCACCCCCTCGCCGAACGGCGGTACGCCGGTGGCGGCGTAGGCGAGCACCGCGCCGAGCGAGAAGACGTCGCTCGGCGGCCCGGCGGGCCGGCCCTCCGCCTGCTCCGGCGACATGAAGCCGGGCGAGCCGACCACATAACCGGACTGGGTGACGCCGCTGGTGGCGTCCAGCGCGCGGGCGATGCCGAAGTCGATCAGGCGCGGCCCGTCCAGGGTGAGCAGCACATTGGACGGCTTGACGTCCCGGTGCACCAGCCCGAGCGCGTGGACGTGCGCCAGCGCCTCGGCCAGCCCGACGCCGAGGCTGCGCACGGCCGGTTCGGGGAGCCGCCCGACCGCCCGGACGGCCTCGCCGAGGGCCGGCCCGGCGACGTACCCGGTGGCGACCCAGGGGTGCTCGCCCTCGGTGTCGGCGTCCAGGACGGGCGCCGTCCAGGCGCCGCCGACCCGGCGGGCCGCGGCGACCTCCTGCCGGAACCGGGCCCGGAACTCGGCGTCCTCGGCCAGTTCGCCGCGGACCAGCTTGACGGCGACCGTGCGGCCGCCGGCCGTCCGGCCGAGGTAGACCCGGCCCATCCCGCCCGCCCCGAGCCGCCGCAGCAGCCGGTACTCGCCCACCTGGCGCGGATCCTCCGACCCCAGTGCCTGCATCCCGCACGCTCCCCTCGCCGCCCGCCCAGGACGTCCGGCACGTCCGGCCCGCCCGGGACCAGCACCGTACCGGGATCAGGCGACGGCCACGGGTACGGGTTCGGCGTCCAGCAGTCGAACGGCGACGTCCGGGGCGAAGCCGCTGTCGTGGGCGACCCGGCGGGCGAACTCGGCGACGCCCGCCAACTGCCGCTCGCCGAGCGAGAAGTCCAGCGCCTCGCTGAAGTACCGCTCCAGCACCTCGGCGTCGAACGCCTCCCAGCGGGCCGCGTGCTCGGCGACCTCGCGGGCCTCCACCAGCGAGAGGTCCCGGGACTCCAGGAACGCCCGGTGCACCGCCGCCGTCAACTCCGGGCTGCGCTCGGCGAAGTCGCGGCGGGCGGCCCAGACGGCGAAGACGAACGGCAGCCCGGTCCACTCCTTCCACATCTCGCCGAGGTCGTGCACCGTCAGCCCCTGGGCGGCGGCCTGTCCGAGGTAGGCGCGCAGGGCCGGGTCGCCGATCAGTACGGCGGCGTCCGCCTCGGCGAGCATCGCGTCCAGGTCGGGCGGGCAGCTGAAGTACTCCGGCCGCACCCCTTCCCGCTCCTCCAGCAGCAGCCGGGCGAGGCGCACCGACGTCCGGCTGGTGGAGCCGAGGGCGACCCGGCGGCCGTCCAGGTCGGCGAGCGGCACCTTGCTGACGATCACACAGGACATCACCGGGCCGTCGCTGCCGACCGCGATGTCGGGCAGGACCAGCAGTTCGTCGGCGTGCCGCAGATACTCCACGCAGGTGATCGGCCCGATGTCCAGCGCGCCCCCGACCAGCTGATCGCTCAGCTTCTCCGGGGTGTCCTTGGTGAGGTCGAGATCGAGCAGATTGCCGGTTCTGGCCAGACCCCAGTAGAGAGGGACGCAGTTGAGGAACTGAATATGCCCGACCCGCGGCCTGACCGGGGTGTTCTCCCGGGGCTCCCGCGATTGCGCATCCGCTGCTGACACTGCGCCGCTCCCTTGCTGTTCGTGCGCCTCCCCGCAGGGTATGCCCGCCCTCCGGGAAGCCCCTCACCGCCCTTACGACACGCCCTGTCCACCCCGCAAGTCACCCCTGGTCGTCACAGCGACCGCATGCTAGCGTTGCCCTCAGTTGCAGTTTGATTCCCCTTGCAGTACTTGAAGCCTGCGGAGCATGTAACCGCAGGCTTTTTGTAGTTTTTCAGCAATATCGAAAAACTCCGGACCCGTCCGGAGGCAGGGCGATCAGCGCAGCGGACCGGGCACCACACGGTGTGGTCCCCAACACGCCTCGCAAGGAGAACGGCATGGCTCAGGGAACCGTCAAGTGGTTCAACGCTGAGAAGGGCTTCGGCTTCATCGCCCAGGAGGGCGGCGGCCCCGACGTCTTCGTCCACTACTCCGCCATCAACGCGAACGGTTTCCGCTCGCTGGAGGAGAACCAGGCGGTCAGCTTCGACGTCACCCAGGGCCCGAAGGGCCCGCAGGCGGAGAACGTCACCGCTATCTGACCATCCTCTGATGTTCTGATCGCTCGGGACCCCATCGGGTCCGCCGACGGCCCCCGACGGCCGTCACCATGAGCACAAGAGCAACACCCAAGGGGGCCCGCCGATCCGGCGGGCCCCCTGCCTTGTGCCCCGGCCCGCCCGCGTCGGCCTGAAGAGCCGGGGTCAGGCGGTCGCCGGCGTACCGCCCTTGGCGGACTGGGCCGGGATGCCGGCGGCCGGGGCGTCCCCGTAGAGGTCGCCGGTGGGGCTGTTGTAGGCGACGAGGTCGAGGGTCTTCTCGCGGGCCGCGACCAGGACCGGCACCAGCGCCTGGCCCGCGACGTTGGTCGCGGTGCGCATCATGTCGAGGATCGGGTCGATGGCGAGGAGCAGGCCCACGCCCTCCAGCGGGAGACCCAGGGTGGAGAGGGTCAGCGTCAGCATCACGATCGCGCCGGTGAGGCCCGCGGTGGCGGCCGAGCCGATCACCGAGACGAAGGCGATCAGCAGGTAGTCCCTGATGCCGAGGTCGATGTTGTAGACCTGGGCGACGAAGATCGCGGCCAGCGAGGGGTAGATCGCGGCGCAGCCGTCCATCTTGGTGGTGGCGCCGAACGGAACCGCGAAGCTCGCATACTCGCTCGGGACGCCGAGGCGCTCGGTGACCCGGCGGGTGACCGGCAGGGCGCCGACCGAGGAGCGGGAGACGAAGGCCAGCTGGATGGCGGGCCAGGCACCCTTGAAGAAGTTCAGCGGGTTGAGGCCGCCGGCGAACTTCAGCAGCAGGGAGTAGGCGACGAACATCACCAGCGCGCAACCGATGTAGACGTCCGCGGTCAGGGTCGCGAAGGGCTTCAGCAGGTCCCAGCCGTACTTGGCGACGGACTTGCCGATCAGGCCGAGGGTGCCGAGCGGGGAGAGCCGGATGACCCACCACAGGGCGGTCTGGGTCAGCTCCAGGACGGACTCGCTGAGCTTGAGGACCGGCTCGGCCTTGGCGCCGAGCTTGATGATCGCCGCGCCGACCACGACCGCCATGAAGACGATCTGCAGCACGTTCACCTCGGTGAACGCGGTGACGATGTTGGTCGGGAAGATGCCGGTCAGGAAGTCGATCCAGCTACCGGACGACTTCGGTGCCTTCAGGCCCTCGGTGGTGAGGTCGGTGCCCTGGCCGGGGTTGGTCAGCAGGCCCAGGCCCAGGCCGATCGCGACCGCGATCAGCGAGGTGATCAGGAACCAGAGGAGTGTGCGAACGGCCAGCCGGGCCGCGTTGGTGACGTTGCGCAGATTGGCGACGCTCACCACGATCGCGGTGAACACCAGCGGCGGGACGGCCAGCTTCAGCAGCTGGACGAAGATCTTGCCGATGGTCTCCAGGGTGGTCGCCAGCCAGGAGATGTCGGCGGAGCGGGCCAGGTAGCCGAGACCGACACCGAACACGAGGCCGGCGACGATCTGGACCCAGAACGGGGTCTTGCGGATTCTGGCGAGCACGGACGGCGACGAGGTCGCCTCGGGCGCTGTGGACATGACGGTGCGGCTCCGGGAAGGGCGTTGCTGACGGTGAGATGAGGCGGGGAAGGCGACACGGCGCACGAGGCGAGCGGGGAGGGCTCAGCCCTCGTCAGGGGCGTGCCGCCGGGATACAGCTCATGGCGCGACAACGGCGCGGGCTGTCCACAGCACCCGGCAGGCGGCACACGCGGGCGGCCGTGGGCGTCGAGCCCATGCCGTGCGTCCGGGGTGCGCCTGAGGTGGTCATGGCCGTTACGTTAGCAGTAAAGGTTTGAGATCTTCAAAGTGTTTGTTTGAGATGCGGACACGAACCACGCTGACACCCCATCAGATCAGCCATCCGGGCCGATTGACCGGCAAGTAGTTATACGTATAACTTTGACGGCGCCCCGCTCACCCCTGCCCAGAACCGGAGACCCGTCCATGGGCTACCTCGCCCTGCTCCGCGCCCCGCACGTCGGCCGGCTGCTCCTCGGCACCCTGCTCGGCCGGCTGCCCGCCGGCATGACCGCCCTGGTGATCGCCCTGGCCCTGCGCGAGGCCGGCGCACCGTACAGCCGGATCGGACTGGCCACCGCCGCGTACGCGATCTCGGCCGCCGTCGGCGGGCCCGTCCTCGGCCGGATCGTGGACCGCACCGGGCAGCCGCGTGTCCTGCTCGCCTCCGCCGCGGTCGCCGGCGGCGGGTACGCGCTGCTGGCGCTCGCGCCCGGCTCGGCGCTGGCCGCGCCGGCCGGCGCCGCGATAGCCGGGCTGGCCATGCCGCCACTCGAACCGTGCCTGCGCTCGCTCTGGCCGGACGTGGTCGAGGAGAAGCAGCTCGACACCGCGTACGCCTTCGACTCCGCCTCGCAGCAGATCCTCTACGTGGCCGGCCCGCTCGCGGTGGCCGGCATCGCGGGCGCGTTCAGCCCGGTCGCCGCGCTCTGGGTGGCGGCCGGTCTCGGGCTGGCCGGTGCGCTGGTCGTGGCCACCGCGGGCCCGGCCCGGGCCTGGCAGGCCCCGCCGCGCGAACACTCCTCCGGACTGCTCGGGCCGCTGCGCTCCCCCGGCCTGGTGCTGCTGCTGATCGGACTGGCCGGGGCCGGCTGGGCGGTCGGCGCGCAGAACGTGCTGTTCATCGCCTACGCCGAGGAGCACGAGGGCGGGCTGCCGGGCGGCGCGGGGACGCTGCTGGCGCTGGCGGCGCTCGGCGGCCTGCTCGGCGCGCTGGCGTACGGCGCGGTGCGGTGGCGCAGCAGCACGGCGACCCGCACCTGGGTGATGGCGGTCGGGATGGCGCTCTGCTACCTGCCGCTGGTGCTGGTGCCCGGGCCCTACCCGACGGCCGGACTGGCCTTCCTCTCCGGGATCGGGCTGGCGCCACTGCTGGCGGCCGCGTTCGTGCTGGTCGCCGAGCTGGCGCCGGTCGGGACGGTGACCGAGGCGTTCGCCTGGCTGGTGACGCTGTTCGCGACCGGCAACTCGCTCGGCTACGCCGTCTCCGGCAACCTCGCCGAGGACTCGCTGCGCTCGGTGGCGCTCTGCGCGGCGGGCGGGATCGGGCTGGGCGCCCTGCTGCTGTTCGGCGCCCGCCGCTGGTTCCGGCCGCTGCCGGCCACCCCGGCCGCCGAGCCGGTGGCGGTGCCCGCGGGCTGACGGCATTTCACCCGTACGGGTCAGCCCCGACGGCCGCCCGCCGGAGCGGTGGAGGAGCGCAGCACCAGCGAGGTGGTGAGCGGGGGGACCGGCGCGACCGGGTCGCCGCGGAGCAGCCCGGCGAGCGCCTCGACCCCGGCCCGGCCCAGCTCCTCACCGGGCAGGTCGACGGTGGTGAGCGGCGGGGTGAGGAGCTGGGCCACCGGAATGTTGTCGATACCGATCACGGAGAGGTCGGCGGGGACCCGCAGCCCGAGCTCGGCGGCGGCCTGGTAGACGCCGGAGGCCACCACGTCGTCGTCGCAGATCACCGCGGGCGGGCGGTCCGGCCGCTCCAGCAGCCGGCGGGCGGCACCGCGGGCGGCGGGCTGGCCCTCGTTCAGGCTGACGCCGAGCTCGACGACCTCCAGGCCGAGCCCGGCGGCGGCCTGTTCGAACGCGGCCTGGCGGACCCGGAAGGTGTACGCGGCGTGGGTGGAGCGCAGCCGTCCGATCCGGCGGTGACCGAGCCCGGCCAGGTGCTCGACGGCGGCCCGCATCCCGCCGGCCACGTCGAGCTCGACGGTGGGGCGGGCGCGGTCGGTGCCGGGGTCGGCGTCCAGGAAGACGGCCGGGGTGTCGGCGGGCAGCTCACCGAGCTGGCTGTCGTCCGGGGAGCAGATCAGCAGACCGTCGAAGCGGCTGGTGGTGGCGGCGTCGGCGAGGGTGGCGCTGCCCCAGCCGGAGCTGACCACCACGGCCAGGCCGTGCCGGCCCGCCTCCTCGTGGACGCCCTCCAGCACCCGGCCGAAGAACGGTCCGAGGATGTTCGGCACCGCCAGCAGGATCATGCCGCTGCGGCCCAGGCGCAGTTGGCGCCCGGCCGCCTGCGGGCGGTAGCCGAGGCTGCGGGCGGCCTCCCGGACGCGCTCACGGGTCGCCCCGGAGACCCGTCGGCCGGCCTCGGAGCCGGAGAACACCAGGGAGACGGTGGCCTGCGAGACGCCGGCGAGCCGGGCCACGTCCCGCCCGGTGGGCCGGCGGACGGGGGCCGGCCAGGTGCCGGCGACGCTCCCGGCACGGGCGGCCGGGCCGGCCGGCTGCTCACGGTCGGCCCCGGGGGCGGCGGCGGGAACGGGCACGGTTGCGGCGGGGGTCAGTTCTGCAGGGCGGTCGCCGCGCGGGCGGCGTCGTCGGCGGCGTCCTCCTCGGCGTTCTGGGCGGCGATCCGGTCGGCCGTCCGGGAGCGGATGCCGGTGACCTTGTCGGAGATCTGGGCCGACATCTCGTCGCGCTGCTTGCTCAGCAGGACGTAGCTGAGCGGCGCCGAGACCAGGGCGGCCAGCAGGAAGAGGAAGATCACGCCGGCCTGGCCGCTGACCGGGATCACCCCGAAGTGGCCGAGCAGCAGGGCGACCAGCAGGCAGCCGAGGAAGATGCTGACCCGCAGGGAGGTGTAGCGGAGCGTGGCGTGCGGCTTGGTGCTCACATTGCTGCTCACTGGGGTGACACATCCTTCACTGCGCGGGGAGTGGGCCGGTCTCCCAGTGAAGCATGCCCCACGGGCGCCACGGGGAACGGGTCGGCCGTCCCCCTCGCTCCACCACCCCCCCACCGGCCCCGGTGTCAGCGCAGGTCGAGCCACATGGTGACGTCGTCGCGGTCGTCCCCCGGGGCGACCCGGATCGCCGCGGGCACCCGGCCGACCTCGACATAGCCGGAGCGGGCGTAGAACGCCTCCAGGCCGAGCCCTCCGCGCAGGGTGAGCCGCAGGCCGTCCAGGCCCCAGTCCCGGGCGACCCGCGCGGCCTCCGCCATCAGCTCGGCGCCGTAGCCGCGGCCCTGGAAGTCCGGGTGCACCATGACCCGCTTGAGCATCCGCCAGTGGTCCATCGGCCCGAACCGCATGGACTCGAAGAACAGCAGGCCGGCGAGCCGGCCGGTGCCCTCCTCGTGGGCGATCAGCAGCCGGTCGGGCCGCCCCGGCTCGACCCCGGCGAACTGCTCCTCGGCGACGTCCCGGACCTCGTCCTCCGTCACCGGTGCCACGAAGCCGACCGCGCCGCCGGCGTTGGTGACGTCCGTCCAGAGCCGGACTATGGCGGCGCGCAGGTCGGGGTCGAGCTTGGGGTCCAGGGTGAAGGAAAGCGTCATGGGCGCAGAGCCTAACCGCCCCTTACGACAATGCCGGAACGGAACGGTCCGGATGGCCCGGACAGTCCGTGCGATCCGTGCGGTCCGTGCGGTCCGGACAGTCCGGGCGGTCCGGGCGGTCCGGGCGGTCCGGGCGCAGCGCCAGACAGAGCAGCACGGCGACCAAGCAGAGGACGCCGGCCCCGTACCAGGCGAGGTCGTAGTCGCCGAGCGCGTCCCGGGCGAGGCCGGCCAGCCCGGCCACCAGGGCGGCGCCGATCTGGTGGCAGGCGAGCAGCCAGCCGAAGACGATCGGCGCGTCCTCGCCGAAGCGCCGGCGGCAGAGCGCGACGGTCGGCGGCACGGTGGCCACCCAGTCCAGCCCGTAGAAGATCACGAAGGCCAGGATCGGCGGCTCCAGTGAGCCCGCGAACAGCTGCGGCAGCAGGAACAGCGAGAAACCGCGCAGGGCGTAGTAGACGACCAGCAGCGTCCGGGAGTCGAGGCGGTCGGTGAACCAGCCGCTGGCTATCGTGCCGATCACGTCGAAGACGCCGATCAGGGCCAGCAGGCTCGCCGCGGTGGTGACGGGCAGACCGTGGTCGTGGGCGGCCGGGATGAAGTGGGTACCGACCAGTCCGGCGGTGGTCGCGCCGCAGATCGCGAAGGAACCCGCCAGCAGCCAGAACGCCCGGCTGCGGGCCGCGTCGCGGAGCACCCTCAGCGAGCGGGTCAGCACCCGCCCCTGGACGGCGGGGGCGGGCGGCGCCTCGGTCGCCCCGTAGGGAAGGAGGCCGAGGTCGGCGGGCCGCTCGCGCATCAGCAGCAGCACCGGGACGGCGACCGCACTGCCCGCCAGCGAGACCACGACCACCGCCGAGCGCCAGCCGTGCTGCTCCACCAGCCAGGCGCCGATCGGCAGGAAGACCAGGTTGCCGGCCGCGCCGGCGGCCGTGAGCACACCGGTGACCAGCCCCTGGCGGGCCTGGAACCAGCGGCCGGTGACGGTGGTGGCGAAGGCGCCGGCCATCGAACCGCTGCCGAGGCCGACCAGCACGCCCCAGCAGAGCACCAGTTGCCAGGGCTCGCGCATCAGCAGGGTGAGGCCGGAGCCGACCGAGATGGTCAGCAGCGCGCAGACCACCACCAGCCGGACGCCGAAACGGTCCATCAGGGCGGCGGCGAAGGGGGCGGTGAGGCCGTAGAGGGCGAGATTGACGGAGGTCGCGCTGGAGATCGTGGCCGTCGACCAGCCGAACTCGTTGTGCAGCGCTTCCATCATCAGGCTGGGCGTGGAGCGGAAGCCGGCCGAGCCGAGCAGGACCAGCAGGGCGACGGCGGTCACCACCCAGGCGTAGTGCGGCCGGCGCCAACGGGCGGTCGGCCCGGCGGTGGGGAGTGCGGGGGCGGTGGGCGGTGCGGGGGCGCTGGGGGCGGTGGGGGCGTTCCGTTCGTTCACCAGGCCGAGTCTCCCGAACGGCCCCGACCGCCACGAGTGGCCTGACTGCCAGCTTTCGCAAGGATCGGGCCACCGACGGGGCGTACGCTGGACCGACGCTCAGAGCCGACGAAAGGACGCCGGAATGACGCACCGGGTAGCGGTACTGGCCCTCGACCAGGTGGTCGCCTTCGAACTGGGCATCCCCTCCCGCATCTTCGAGTCGGCCAAGGACCCGGCCGGCGAACCGCTCTACCGGGTGGCCACCTGCACCGTGGACGGCCGCCCGGTCGAGACCAGCACCGACTTCCGGATCGCCGTCGAGCACGGCCCCGAACTGCTGGAGCAGGCCGACACCGTGGTGATCCCGGCCTCCATGGACCCGGGCCCGATGCAGGTGGGCGCCGTGGTCGGGCCCGAACTGACCGCCGCGCTGGCCCGGATCAGGCCCGGCACCCGGCTGGTGTCGATCTGCACCGCCTCCTTCGTCCTGGCCGCCGCCGGCCTGCTGGACGGCCGCCCGGCCACCACCCACTGGCGCTACACCGACCGCTTCGCCGCACTGTTCCCGAAGGTCCGGCTCGACCCCGACGTGCTGTTCACCGACGACGGCGACGTCCTCACCTCCGGCGGGGTGGCCGCCGGGGTCGACCTCTGTCTGCACCTGGTGCGCCGCGACCACGGCAGCGCGGTGGCCAACGCCGTCGCCCGTACCTGTCTGGTGCCGCCGTGGCGGGAGGGCGGCCAGAAGCAGTACGTGGAGGTGCCCGGCCCGGCCGACGAGGGCGGCGCCGGCACCGCGTCCGCCCGCGCCTGGGCGCTGGAACACCTGGACCGACCGCTCGCTTTGCGCCAACTCGCCGACCGTGCGGGCATGAGCGTACGGACCTTCACCCGGCGGTTCCGCGAGGAGACGGGCAGCAGCCCGGGCCAGTGGCTGACGGTGCAGCGCACCGAGCGGGCCCGGCAACTGCTGGAGGGAACGGACCTGACGATCGACCAGATCGCGCGGGAGTCCGGCTTCGGCACCGCGGCCTCGCTCCGGCTCCAGCTGCGCGGACGCCTGGACGTGGCGCCGAGCAGATACCGGCAGGCCTTCCGGGCGGTGGAGCAGCCGGCCTGAGCCACGACGGGCCGACCGGACCGGGCGAGCCGGGCGGCTGCGGGCCGAGTGGTCAAGTGACCGAAAGCCGGTGTCCGGTACGGGCGATTTGGATGGCGGCAGGCCGCACGCACCCCGAGCACGGCACGGCAGGCCGCCATCCAATCGCGACGCACGGGCCCTGAACCCGCGCACCGACACTCCGCACTCGCCAAGGAGCCACCACACGACCGGCAGACCGCGACCCCCCTGCTGACATGATCCCCCTGGACAGCAGCACCGCAGCGGCGTTCAAGTGTTCCCTCGGCGTCCCCTCGCGACGGAGAGCTGCTCCCAAGAGTGATCAGTCGGATACGTCACGTCAATGGTTTGTCAGAAATTCGGAATGGTTGCGTCAGGTTTCGGCCCGATGATCGCAGGCCGGGAAGAAGGAGCCGCCCGAGGAGCCGTCCGGGCCTCAGGGCGCCAGCGCGGCCCAGTCCGCACCGGCCAACGGATCCGCCGGCCGGGCGTCCGCGCCGATCTCGCACCAGACCCGCTTGCCCGAACCGTCCGGGTACCAGCCCCAGCGGTCGCAGAGCAGCTCGACCAGCTCCAGTCCGCGCCCGTTGGTGGCGTCCGCGTCCGCTCCGGCGTGCCGGGGGGCGGGGGCCACCTGGCTGGCGTCCGCGACCTCGACCCGCAGCGGGCCCACCGTCGCCGACTGTCGCACCCCGCCCGCACCGGAGCCGCAACTCTCCCCGTCCACGGGGAAGCAGAGCCGGAGCACCGCCGGACAACCGGTGTGCACCACGGCGTTGGTCACCAGCTCGGAGACCACCAGCACCACCGTCTCGGCGATCGGCGCGTCCGGGTCCACACCGTGGTTCAGCAGCCGTGAGCGCACCCACCGGCGGGCCCGGCCGACCTCGGCGGGGTCCGCCTGCACCGCAAGCTGTACTTGAAGAACCTGCACCGCTCCACCACCCGCACTCGCAGTTCGGCCATCGTCTCGATCGAGGCCGGATCGTCCAGCCGGCCGGCCCTGACGCCCGCCGAAGGCCGGGCCGCCGTACAACTCGCCCGCGCCATCCCGTCCGTCGCGCACTGGCTGCGTCACGAATACGCCTCAGGATGGTTCGGCGAGCGGACCGCAGCAAGCGCTTCGGGCATATTCCAGCGATCGGGGGACAGGGCAGTGCATACTGTCCCGTTCACTCTCGCGAGCCCCGCGCCGGCTGCCGTCCGGCCCGGACCGAGCCACCGGACACGCAGTGGCGAACCTACCGCCGGACGCCCCCGACACCGTGCCCGCCACTCGCGAACCACCCGTGCGACATATGTCCAACGGCCTTCGAACAGCGGGATCGGCGGTCGATCGCACGATGTGACGATCCGAAGCCCGGGGTTCCATTCTTCACGGAATCCGTCCGTCCCCGGAAGACCGCGGGATACCGTTGACCACGGCAGCGGCCCCACGGCGGAAAACCCCACGGCAGGAGGGTGGTGACCGATGACCACCCCCGGCAGCGCCCCGCGCTGGGACGAACAGCTCCAACGGCGCCTCGCCCGCGGCGAGGAGACGGCGCTGGGCGAACTCTACGACCAGCTCGCACCGATGGTGCACGGCCTGGCCGGGCGGATCCTGGCCGACCAGACCGCCACGGACCGGCTCACCCGCGAGATGTTCGCCCATCTCTGGGAGCACCCCGAGGACTTCGACCCCGCCCAGGACACACTGCGCTCCTGGCTCGGCGCCCTGACCCACCGCCGCGCGGTGGACCGGCTGCGGGCACGGCCCGGCGCCTGGGCCCTCGGCGCCTGCCCGCCCCGCGAGGCCGCCGACCGGGAACAGCACCTGCGGGCCTGCCCCGAGTGCGTCGGGGAGGCCGCCCGGCTGCGGGACGCGGCCGACTGGCTCGCCGCCGACGAACCCCTCGACCAGCCCGGCTCACTGCGCCAGCAGGTGCTCGGCTGGTGCCTCTCCCGACGCCCGGCCGACCTGCCCGTCCCCGCCTGGGGCACCCCCTACACCGCCGAGACCGCCAAGCTCGACGCCCTGCTGCGCGACCTCGGCCCGGAGGAGTGGCAGGAGGTGGCCGAACTCCCCTGGCACGGCGGCACCGAGCACCTGCGCCCGGCCGAGGTGCTCTGCCATCTCGCCGCCGTGGACGGCTATCTGGCCCTCGCCCTCGGTCTGCCCGACCCCGTCCCGGGCGGCGCACCGCCGCCACCGGACCGCCGGGTGCCGCCGCAGACCCTGGCCCCGCCGGTCCCCCGGGTGCCCGCGCAGGGCGGCCCGCCGTTCGCCGGGATCACCGGGCGCACCGCCCGGCTGACCGCCGAACAGGCCGACCGGCCACCGCAGTCGGTGCGCGCCCGCTGGCGCCGGCAGACCCGTGAACTGGTCCGCTCCGCCGCCCTCGCCCCGCAGGGCAACACCCCCGTCGACTTCGGCTTCGCCGTCGTCCCGCTGCGCGACGCCTTCGTGGACCGGGCCTTCGAGTGCTACGTCCACGGCGAGGACGTGGCACGCGCGGTCGCGTACCCGTACGCCCCGCCCGCACCGCAGCACCTGCGGCAGATGGTGGACCTGGCCGTCCGGATGCTCCCGCCCGCGCTGGCCGGGCTCCGCGCCTCCCGGCCCGGGCCCGCCGCCGCCCCCGCCCACTGGCCGGGAGACGACGGGCGCCCCGGCCGGCGGCTGCGGCTGGTGATCGACGGCCCGGCGGCCGGCGAGTGGCTGATACCCCTGGACGGCCCGGACAGCGGCCCGCCCCTCGGCGAGCCGGTGGCCTCGATGGTGCTGGACGGGCTGGAGTTCTGCCAGCTCGCCGCCGCGCACCGCGACCCGGACCGGCTGCTGGTGGGCGAGCACGGGGACCGGGCCGCGATCCGCGAGGTGCTCCGGGCGGCGCCGCTGCTGTCCCGGCCCTGATCCGCGACCGGCCGCCGCCCGGGGAGCGTGCCGGGCTCAGCCGAAGACGACCGTCCGGGTGCCGTTGAGCAGCACCCGGTGCTCGCTGTGCCACTTCACCGCACGGGCCAGCGCCTGGCACTCGACGTCCCGGCCGAGCGCGACCAGCTGGTCCGGCGTGATGTCGTGGGTCACCCGGGCCACCTCCTGCTCGATGATCGGGCCCTCGTCCAGGTCGGCGGTGACGTAGTGCGCGGTGGCACCGATCAGCTTCACGCCCCGGGTGTGCGCCTGGTGGTACGGCTTGGCGCCCTTGAAGCTCGGCAGGAAGGAGTGGTGGATGTTGATCACCTTGCCGGAGAGCGCGGTGCAGAGCCCGTCCGAGAGCACCTGCATGTAGCGGGCCAGCACGACCAGCTCGACGTTCTCCTTGGCCACCAGGTCCAACAGCTCCTGCTCGGCCTCGGCCTTGTTGTCCCGGGTGACCGGGATGTGCCGGAACGGGATGCCGTAGCCCTCGGTCAGGTCGCGGAAGTCGGTGTGGTTGGAGACCACCGCGGCGATCTCCACCGGCAACGCGCCGATCCGGGTGCGGAACAGCAGGTCGTTCAGGCAGTGGCCGAACTTGCTGACCATGAGGACGATCCGCATCCTCTCCTCGGTCGGGTGGATCTGCCAGTCCATCCCGAACGAGGCGCCGATCGCGGCGAAGCTGGCCCGCAGCTTGTCGGCGGTGACCGGCTCGGCGGCGGAGAAGTGCACCCGCATGAAGAACAGCCCGCTGTCCCCGTCCCCGAACTGCTGGCTGTCGATGATGTTGCAGCCGGTCATGAAGAGATAGCTGGAGACCGCGTGGACGATGCCCTGCTTGTCGGGGCAGGACAGCGTGAGGACGTACTGGGCGCTGGCCGTCTGCTGTTCCACGGTGGGGTTGTCCCGTCCTGAGGTCGTTGCGTCGTGTGGACGGTCCAGCGTGTCACATTCCGGACAGCGGCCGTCCCGGTGCCCGCACTGCGGGACGGCTCAGACCTGGGTCAGGATGCGCAGCACGTCCAGCGACCGGGGCGGGGTGTCCGGGTCCTCGCCGTCGTTCACCGCCAGCTTGACGTGCGCCTCCCGGGCCGCCCGGACGGCCTCCGGCCAGCCGTGGTGACCGAGGTAGGCGGAGGCCGGGGCGTCCGCGCCGACCTGGTGCAGGATCCGGACCACCCGCAGCACCGCGACGTCCACCACGGCGGCCTCGGCCGAGTCCCGGAAGATCGTGCCCACGTACTTCTCCGCCGACCAGCGGTCCAGCCAGGTGTCCTCGACCAGCCGGTAGACGGCGTCGGTCACGTCGCCGTAGCCCTCGCGGCCGGCCAGCCAGGTGTCCTGCTGGAAACCGGGATCGGACAGCATGTGCAGCGCCGAGCGCAGTCGGGCTCGCCAGCGCCACCAGGGCAGGTCGTTGAGCGGCATGCCGCCCATCGTGCTGGAGCGGTGGCCCGGACGAGAAGGGTTTCGGGCAGACCGGTGCGAAGAATCTGTGCTGGCGGACATGAAGAACGATCGTACGTTCCTCGACCGTTCGGGCTCCACTTCCACATTCCTCCCGTTCTCCGCCTCCTCTACACGCGTCCCCGCCCTGATTTCAGCCCTCGTTCGCCGTCCCTTCGCTTTTCCGCCCTCTCTCCTTGCGGCGTGCGGGCTTGGCTGGTGCCGGTGCGCAGCACAGCGCCCAGGGAGGGAAGACCGATGACCAGCCGAAGGGGCTCGTTCCAGGCTCAGAACCCGATCGCGCGGCACCGTCGCCGTCGCCCGATCGCCGCAGCGGTCACCACCGTGGCCCTGCTCCCAACCCTCTTCTCGGCCTCCGCGTGCGGCGGACCGGCCGATGCCTCGACCGGCAGTGGCGACCTCACTGTGATGACCTGGGCCCCGTCCGGCACCGGCTCCACCGACCGGCCCGGGATGACCGCGCTGGCCGAGGCCATCGGCCGGGACATCAACGCCAAGGGCGGTCTCGGCAACCGCAAGCTGCGGGTCCTGACCTGCAACGAGCACAACACCGCGGACGGTGTGACGGCCTGCGCGCAGCAGGCCGTGGACGCCAAGGCGGTCGCCGTGATCGGCTCGTACAGCCAGTACGGCGACAACTTCATGCCCATCCTGGAGCGCGCCGGGATCCCGCTGATCGGCGGGTACGGCCTGTCCCAGCCCGAGTTCAGCAGCCCGCTGTCGTACCCGGTGGGCGGCGGCATGCCGGCCCTGATCGGCGGCAGCGGCCGCCAGCTGGTCGACGCCGGGTGCCGGGCCGTCTCCCTGGTCCGCCCGGACACCCCGGCCGGCGACAACCTGCTCGGCTACCTGGCCAACGCCCTCAAGCCGGCCGGGATCAAGCTGCTGGACGTCAAGGCGCCGGAGCAGTCCACCGACTACACGGCGGTGGCCCGCAAGGCACTCGGCAAGGACGAGGCCGGGAACTGCATCACCAGCGCGCTCGGTGCCGAGCCGACCGGCAGCCTGCTGGACTCGTACCGCCGGCTGGGCCCGAAGAACACCCGGATCGCCTCGGTGATCGGCAGTGTCCAGCAGTCGGTGGTGGACTCCACCGGCGGCGACAGCGGCCCGCTGGCCGGCGCCTACGTGACCAGCTGGTACCCGCCGGAGTCGGCCAAGATCTGGGACCCGCTGCGCACCGTGGTCCGCGGCGACACCGTCGGCGGGACGATCGACGTCGCCGACCCCGGGGTGCAGAGCACCTGGGTCGCGTACGAGGTGTTCCGGCAGGTGGCCGACCGGCTGGGCGCGGCCGGGCGGCCGGTCACCGCCAAGACGGTGACCGCGCTGCTGGACAGCGGCGACCAGGTCGACGTCGGGGTCACCCCGCCGCTCAACTGGGGCACCACCAACATGCTGCCCAGCACCGAGTCGCCGCGGCTGGTGAACACCTGGGTCACCTACCAGGTGGTCAAGGGCGGGCGGATGACCCTCCAGCAGCCGGGCTTCGTGGACGTCCGCTGGGTGCTCACCGGGAGCAAGCCGCCGGCGTGATCGCCGCGGGCCCGACGGTGGAGGGCCGGACCGGCCGACCGGTCCGGCCCTCCGTCGTCCGTTCCCGGGGGGGCCACCGGCCCCTGGACGCCCGGCCCCTGGACTGTCGGCCCCGCCTACAGGTCCCCGTCGCCCCGGGTCGGCAGGCCGGTCTGGGCCGCGATGGCGTTCCACAGACCGGAGGCCTGCTTCTTCGCGGTGGTGGCGCTGCCGCTGGCCTGGACCGCGTTCTTGTAGTGCTGGTTGTCCAGCTTCTTCGGGTCGCAGGCGCCCGGGGCCTGCGAGTCCCCCGCCCAGGCGGCGTACTCGTCGTCGGCCGTCGCCGAGGCCTGCCAGGCCGCGTTGAGCTGCTCGACCAGCTGCGGGCCGCCCTGCAGCTTGTCCGTCTTCAGCGCCGCGAGCTTGGTCTGCAGCTCCCGGCGCTTGCCCGCGGCCTCGGTCAGCGCCTGCTGGGACTCGGGCAGCTTGTCGCACTTCTGCACCGCGGCCACCGCGCCGACCACCGCCTGGCGGCTGTCGCTGGCGGTGCCCAGCAGGTCGGAGAGCGACTGGGCCTGGGCCTTGACCTCCGGGCTGACGGCCGCGGCGGCCGAACCGCTCGCGGTCGGCGTCGCGGCGCCGGTGCTGCTGCCGGTGGCCACCGGGGCGGCCTGCTTCTCCTTGCCCGGCTTGGGGTCGTCCCCGTTGATCAGGACGGCGACCAGGATCCCGGCCGCCACGCAGCCGGCCACCACACCGCCGATGATCAGCTTTCCGGAGGAACGCCCGCTGCCGCCCTGGCCGGTCGGGTAGTCCTGCGCGGGGTAGTCGTGACCGGCGTAGTCCTGCCCGGGGTACTCCGGGGCGGCGGGGTGGTACGGGGCGGCCTGCGGGTACGCCTGGTAGCCGTGGTCCGGCTGCTGCGGGTAGCCCGGCGCGGGCTGCTGGTGGCCCGGCTGGACCGGGTAGCCGCCGCCCTGCGGGTCCGCGCCGGGGTACGGCGGCAGGTACTGGGTCGCCTGGGCGGCATCGGCCTGCGGCGCACCGTACCCGGGCTGCGGCGCGCCGCCCCACGAGCCGCCGCCCTGGGGCGGGACGGCCTGGGTCGGCGGCGTGTGCATGTCCTCGCCGAGGTACTCCGGCTGTCCGGACGGCTGCCCCACCGGCGGGACGCCCGGCTGCCCCGGCCCCTGCGGCGGGCCGGGCTGCTGACCCGGCTGCTGTCCGGGCTGACGGCCCGGCTCGGGGCGGAACAGATCGTCCAGGTTGAAGTCACCCGAGTTGGGATACGAGCGGCGCTGGCTCAACGCGATTCCTCACCTGTGCACGACCGCGCGCTGACGGCGGACCACATCTCGTCGGTTCTTGGGAGCATCACAGTTCCTTGGACGTCGCGCCCACGCTACCGGTTCACCGAAGCAGGTGACCACGTGGGCGGGACATCCCTCACCGGCCCCTCACGCGACGTACCGACACCTGGTCAGGCGGCCTCCGCCTCCACCCGGGCCTGGAACTCGCGGACCACCCGCTGCTCCCGGAAGGGCTCCAGCCGGCGCCGGAACTCGTCCAGGTACTCCACGCCCCGGTTGGACCGCAGCCCGCTCAGCAGCCGCATCGCCTGCGCGCCCGTCTCGCAGGCCCGCTCCAGGTCCCGCTGCTGCAACTGCGCGGTGGCCAGCAGCACCAAGTCCACCGCGCGGCGCCGGACCCTGGTCGGCGGGTGCAGGTCGAGCGCCCGGCGGGCGTAGTGCTCGGCCTGGCCGGCCTGCTCCAAGTCCCGGTGGCAGTGGGCCAGCTCGTCCGCCAGGTAGGCGTCGTCGAAGTGGACGATCCAGTCCGGGTCGTCCTCCGGACGGCGCCGCTCCATCGCCTCCAGCGCCTTGGCGGCCACCGCCTCGCACGAGCGGGCGTCCCCGAGCAGGGCGTGGCCGCGCGCCTCGGCCGCGTAGAACATCGCCATCGCCGTCGGGGTGGCCACCGCGCGGGTGCCCTCCTGCGCGGCGCGGGCGAGTTGGGCGATCTCCCGCGGGTTCCCCAGCGTCGCCGCCAGATGGCTCATCGAGGCGGCCAGCACATAGCCGCCGTACCCGCGGTCGTCCGCGGCCTGGGCCAGCCGCAGCGCCTGGATGTAGTACCGCTGGGCCAGGCCCGGCTGCCCGGTGTCCACCGCCATGTAGCCGGCCAGCTCCGTCAACCGGGCGACCGCCGCGAACAGTTGCCGCCCGGTCTCCTCCCGGTAGGCGCCGCCGAGCAGCCCGGAGACCACACTGTTGAGGTAGTGGACGACCACCGGGCGGACGTGCCCGCTGCCGAAGCGGTGGTCGAGGTCGACCAGCATCGCCGTGGTCGCCCGGATGGCGGCGACATCGGTCGGGCCGACCCGCGTCCCGCCGGTCCGCGCCACCACCGGGTCGGGCGGGGTGATCAGCCAGTCCCGGCTGGGCTCGACCAGGGCGGAGGCCGCCACCGTCGCCCCGGTCAGGAAGTCCCGCCGGCCGACGTCACTGCGCCAGAGCTCGCAGACCTGCTCCAGCGCGGCGTTCAGCGTCGGCGCGAACTGCAGCCCGATCCCGGAGCTGAGGTTCTTGCCGTCGGCCATGCCGATCTCCTCGACCGACACGCTCCGCCCGAGCTTGCGGCCGAGCGCCTCGGCGATCACCGCCGGCGCCTGCCCACGCGGCTGCTGGCCGCGGAGCCAGCGGGCGACGGAGGTCTTGTCGTACCGCAGGTCCAGGCCGTGCTCGGCCCCGCAGAGGTTGACTCTCCGCGCCAGGCCCGCGTTGGAGCAGCTGGCCTCCTGAATCAGCTGCTGCAGACGCTCGTTGGGCTGTCGTGCGACAAGTGGTCTCGCGGCCATTGGGCTTCGCCTCCCCACACCCTCCGGTCCCGGCCGGTGGGCGAAGATTCTGCTGATCTGTTGCCGACTGTCCGACCGTCCAAGGAATCTGACACCAGGTTAGCGATCAGCAACGCCAGCGGGATACCCACGGTGACGATCCCCACCCCCCACGCGCCCTGGTAAATGCTCCCATGCGCCCCCACTGCGCCCGTCCCGGGCCGCCCCAACTCGGTTGCCTCACCGGTTCGGGTGACATTGCCGCCGTGCGACACGCCGTCCCCCGCCGGGCCGTAACCAGCCTCACGCACGGTAGTTGATCAGCCCGTGGAAGACATCCCAGACTCCCCCGACCAGGGCCTGAACGCCGGACCGCCCCAACTGCTCACCGAAGCCGTCGGCCACGCCGAGAACCGCCACTGGGAGATCACCCCGGGCACCTGGCTGGTTGACGGGGACGGACCGGCCGACTGCTCGTGCGGTGACCCGCGCTGCGCGCTTCCCGGCGCCCACCCGGTCGACGCGGACTGGGCCCGCAGAGCGAGCGCCGGTCCGGGCGCGGTGCGGCACTGGTGGACCGACCGGCCGAAGGCCTCGATCCTGCTTCCCACCGGCCGCTCCTTCGACGTCCTGGACGTGCCGGAGGTGGCGGGCTGTCTGGCGCTGGCCCGGATGGAGCGGATGAACCTCCAGCTCGGCCCGGTCATCGCCGTGCCGGCCGCGCCCGGGCGGGTGGGCCGGCGGCTGCACTTCCTGGCGCTCCCCGGAGTCGCGGCCAGGCTGCCGGAGCTGCTGCGCAGGCTCGGCTGGCCGCCGGGGCGGCTGGACCTGGTGGCCCGCGGCGAGGGCGACTGGACGGTGGCACCGCCGTCCAGGGTGGGCCCCGCCGGTTTCGCCCAGTGGGCCCGCCCGCCCTCCGCGGCGAACCGCTGGCTGCCGGACGGCGCCGAGCTGATCAGCCCGCTGGCGTACGCGTGCGGGCGCGAGGCCCCCGCGGCCGACGCCCGGCCGGCCCAGCCGGCGGCGGTGCGCTGAGGCCGGCCGGCCCACTGATTCACCGTCCCGTGAACGGCCGCCCTACGCCTATCGGGTGAGGGCGTGCGATGCGCGACACCCCGCGCACGGCTGACGGGCCTTGTCTCCCACCGGAGACGGGGTCCGTCACACGCCTGTGCGGATAAGGCTTCCGTGTACCCGCTGATCAACGGCGGAAGCCCCTCGTACGAGTGACAGCGCTCAAGGATTGCCATGATCTGCCGAGGGGAGAAATTTCACCGAGAGGGGACGCCGGAAGGGTCGCTCGGACGGGGAAGCCGGGCGAGGCGGTCGGGAGGGACGGAGGGGAACGGGAGGGACCGGGAGGGGACGGAGGGGCCGCGCCACCGGCCGAGCTCGGGGAGGTCCGGTGGCGCGGAAACAGGAGGGGACGGGGAGGGGCTGGGGGCGAGCAGGGCCCGGTGCACGGGGCACCGGGCCCTGCTCATCGGCTCGTCGCCCGGGTCCGTCGACCCGCGCCCACTGGTCCGCCGTCGGCCTCGCCGGCCTCGCCGGCGTCAGACCTGGGCCACGAACACGTGCTGGGCGATCTCCTTGCCCAGCTCCGCCGCGTCCTCGCCGGTGCCCACCAGCACCCCGCCGACCCCGGCCGAGACCCGGACCGTCGAGCCCGGCCGGATGCCGGCCCGGCGCAGCGTGCGCATCAGCTCCTCGTCCGTCTGGATCGGCTCCCCGATCCGGCGGACCACCACGCTGGCGCCGCCGTCCCCCGGCCGCACCGCGTCCAGCGTGACGAGCGCGGCGTCGAAGCCCTCGCCCTCCGCCTTGGTGTCACCCAGCTCGTCCAGGCCCGGGATCGGGTTCCCGTACGGGGACTGGGTGGGGTGGCCGAGCATGGCCAGGACCTTGCGCTCGACCGTCTCGCTCATCACGTGCTCCCAGCGGCAGGCCTCCTCGTGCACCTGCTCCCACTCCAGGCCGATCACGTCGACCAGCAGGCACTCGGCGATGCGGTGCTTGCGCATCACCCGCACCGCGAGCCTGCGGCCCTCCTCGGTGAGTTCGAGGTGACGGTCCCCCGCGACCTGGAGCAGTCCGTCCCGCTCCATCCGGCCGACGGTCTGGCTCACCGTCGGGCCGCTCTGTTCCAGGCGCTCCGCGATCCGGGCGCGCATCGGGGTGATGCCCTCCTCCTCCAGCTCCAGGATGGTGCGAAGGTACATCTCAGTGGTGTCGATCAGCCCAGACATCGCCGCTGGCTCCGTTCCTCGGTGTCCTCACCGCCAATTCTGACGTACCGCACCGACTACCGGGCCCGCACGACGGACACGGGCCCCGGTTTTCGTCGCCGTTCCCGTGGCTGTTGACAGCGGCGCCGGTCAGGCAGCACGGTGCTCGCCGTAGCTTTCTCCACCGGCGGTCCGGATCGTCCGGGCCGCCCCACCCGGCCGGCGCCCCCACCGGCAGAGAGCGAAGGCAACCGATGAACGAGCTGGTCGACCGGTACTTCGATGCCGCGATCGCCCACCTTCAGCGGGTCCGCACCGAGGAGGCCGAGTCCATCGAGGCGGCCGCCACGCTGCTGGCCGAGGCTGTCACCGAGGGGCGCCGGGTCTTCACCTTCGGCTCCGGCCACTCCTCGCTGGCCGCCCAGGACGTGGTCTACCGGGCCGGCGGACTCGTTCCGGTGAACCTGCTCGACGTCCCCGGGATGGCCGGGGTGACGGTGATGCCGGCCCCGCTCTCCAGCGCGCTGGAGCGGGTCTCCGGCCTGGCCACCACCACCCTGGACCTCACTCCCGCCACCGCCGGGGACCTGCTGTTCGTCATCTCGCTCTCCGGCCGCCAGATCATGCCGGTCGAACTGGCCCAGTACGCCCGTGCCCGCGGTCTGAAGGTGATCGGGCTGACCTCGCTGGCGTACCCGGCCGAGGTGGCCTCGGCGCACCCCTCCGGCACCTATCTCAAGGACCACTGCGACGTGGTGCTGGACAACAAGATCGCGGTCGGCGACGGCGAGCTGACCCATCCGGCCGCCGAGACCACCTTCGGCCCGGTCTCCACCATCGTCGCCAGCGCGCTGATGCAGGCCGTGGTCGCCTCGGCGGTCGGCCGGCTGGCCGACGCGGCCGCCGCCGGCACCGGCGCCACCCCGCCGCTGTTCCGCTCCGGCAACGTGCCGGGCGGCATGGAGTGGAACGCCAAGCAGATGGCCGACAACGCGGAGCGGATCTTCTACACGTTCTGATCCGCACGCTCCGGTCCACGTTCTGGTCCGCACGTTCCGATTCGGCGCCGGGGCCGCGCTCGCGGCTCCCGGTGCCGGTCCCCGCCCCGGCACCGCGATATGGGACAACCTCGGAGGCTTCCCGGCCATTGCGGCCCGGCCGGACGCCCCACCAGGCGTACCGGCCCGCCGCCCGGGGCAGGAGAGCGGTGCGACCGGAGCGACGGGTGGGGGCCGAGGATGGCGTCGGATGCGGGTCCGATGGGGTGGGTGCGCGAGCACGAGCTGCTGCCCGAGCTGTTCTGGGCCGCCGACTCGGCCTCGCAGCAGGGGCAGCGGCGGGCCGTGCTGCTCTCCGCCTGGGAGCTGGTCCTGCTGGTCGCCGCCGCCGCGACCGGCTCCGCCGACGGCGACCCCTGGGCCTGGCTGGCCGCCCTCGCCTATCTCGGCGCCATCGTGCTCGCCCTGGTGATCAGCCGACAGAACCCGCAGGGCCTCTGGTACGAGGGCCGGGCCGCCGCCGAGTCGGTGAAGACGCTGGCGTGGAAGTACGCCGTCCGCGCCGACGCCTACCAGCCGCCGCCGCGCAGCCTGCCGGACGCCGAGGGCCTGTACAGCTTCCAGCTCGGCCGGGTGCTGCACGCCTTCCGGGGCAGCCGTGCGGTGGGCGCGGGCACCGGCACGGAGATCACCGACGCGATGCGCGACCTGCGCGGCCGGCCGCTGGCGGTGCGCCGCGAGGTGTACCTCAGGGAGCGGATCCAGGTGCAGCACGACTGGTACCGGGCCAAGGCCCGGTACTGCGCCCGGGCGGGCTTCTGGACCGGGGTGCTGGGCGTGGTGCTGCCGCTGCTCGGCCTGGTGCTGGCGGTGCTGCGGGCGATGGGCGAGTTCGGCTACGACGCCCTCGGCACCGTCTCGGCGGTGGCCGCGTCGGTCACCGCCTGGGCGCAGTTGCGCCAGTACCGGCCGCTGGCCGCCGCCTACCGCCTCGCCGCCGACGAGCTGGAGCTGATCCGGCACCAGCTCGCCCGGCTCGACGTCGGGGCGGCCGGCGCCGAGGAGAGCTGGGCCCGGCTGGCCCGCGACGCCGAGGACGCGGTCTCCCGCGAGCACACCACCTGGCAGGCCCGCCGTGAGGTCCGCGCCACCACCGACCGGGACCACTGAGGAGGCCGCGCGTGTCGTTACGGATGGTCAAGGCCGCGGACAACCGCGTCCTCGCCGTCGAGACCCTGGGCGACCCGCGCGGCCGGCCGGTGTTCCTGCTGCACGGCATGCCGGGCAGCCGGGTCGGCCCGCACCCGCGCAGCACCGTGCTGTACCGGCTGGGCGTGCGGCTGATCTCCTTCGACCGGCCCGGCTACGGCGACTCCACCCGGCTGCCCGGCCGCCGGGTGAGCGCGGCGGCGGCGGACGTCCGGACCATCGCCGACGAGCTCGGGCTGGCCGGGTTCGCGGTGCTCGGCCGCTCCGGCGGCGCCCCGCACGCGCTGGCCTGCGCGGCACTGCTGCCCGAGCGGGTCAGCCGGGTGGCCGTGCTGGTCAGCCTGGCGCCGCGGAACGCGGCCGGCCTGGACTGGTACGCCGGGATGACCCCGTCCAACGTCCGGGCGTACCAGGAGGCCGAGCGCGGCCGCGAGCGGATCGCGGACGCCATGCAGTTCCGGTCCCAGCAGATCAAGGACGACCCGGTCAGTCTCCTGCAGGGCCTGCGGTCCGAACTGCCGTCCACCGACCGGGAGGTGGTCGCCGACACCGGGTTGCGGAGGATGCTGCAGAGCAACTACCGGGAGGCGTTCCGGCACAGCGCCGACGGCTGGATCGACGACGTGCTGGCGTTCACCACCGACTGGGGTTTCAAGGTCGAGGACATCGCCGTGCCCGCCTGGCTCTGGCACGGCGCCGACGACCAGTTCTCCCCGGTCGAGCACTCCCGCTGGCTGGCCGACCACATCCCCGGCGCCGCGCTCTTCCTGGAGCCCGGCGCCGCCCACTTCGGCGCCTTCCGGATGATGACCACCGCGCTCAGCTGGGCGGCCGGGTAGCCGCCGCGGCCGGTCCTGCCGGTCCTACCGGGCCGCCGTCACCGGCGTCACCGGGGCGCCGCCGGCCAGCACCGCCAGCACGTTGTCCACCGCGAGGCCGCCCATCGCCTGCCGGGTGCGGACGGTGGCGCTGCCCAGGTGCGGGGCCAGCACCGCCCGCTCCTGGGCGAGCAGCGCCGACGGCACCTCGGGCTCGCGTTCGAAGTTGTCGACGGCGGCCGCGAACAGCGCCCCGGACTCCAGTGCGGCGGCCAGCGCGAGCTCGTCCACCACTCCGGCGGTCATGCTCACCACGACCGCGCCGGGCGGCAGCCGGTCCAGCCGGCGGGCGTCCAGCAGATGCCGGGTGGCGGCGCTGAGCGGGCAGGTGACCACCAGGACGGCGGACCGCGCGAGCAGGTCGTCCAGCGGCAGCCAGGTGGCGCCGTCCGCCTCCCCGGGCGGCAGCTCACGGCGGTTGTGGTAGGCGACCGGCATGTCGAAGGCCCGGGCCCGGCGGGCCACCGCCTGCCCGATCCGGCCCATGCCGAGGATGCCGAGCGGGGTGCCGGCCAGCTCCAGGCCGAGCAGGAAGTTCGGCGCCCAGGCCCACGGCCGCCCGGAACGCAGCCACCGCTCGCCCTCGCCGAGCCGCCGGGTGGCCGCCAGCAGCAGGGCCCAGGCCATGTCGGCGGTGGCGGCGGTGAGCACGCCGGGCGTGTTGCTGACCTGCACCCCGCGTTCGGCGCAGGCCGCGAGGTCGATGTTGTGGTGGCCGACCGCGTGGTTGGCGACGATCCGCAGCCCCGGGCCGGCCGCGTCCAGGAACTCGCCGTCCACCACGTCGTCCAGGGTGGTGATGACGGCGGACCGGCCGCGCACGGCCGCCAGCAGGTCACCGCGGGCCATCGGGAGGTCCGTGTCGTGGCAGGTGGCGGCATGGTGCGCGGTGAGCCGTTCGGCCACCCCGGGCGCGAGCCGTCGGGTGACCAGGACCGGGGGCAAAGAGGACAGTTGGGTCATAGGGCCCGCAGCGTACCCTGCCGCGGGCCGCCGGGCGCCTGCGGCAGGGTACGCCGGCCGGACGGGCCGCCGGTCACACCGGCTGCGGTTCGAGGTCGCGGTTGATCCGCTTCCAGCCCCGGGCCGAGACCGTGTTGGGGTGCTCCTCGCCGAACTGGCGGATCAGCTCGGCGACGGCCTTGGCCCGCAGCTCGGCGGCCTGGGTGTGCCGGCCGGCCGAGCGCAGGGTGACGGCCAGGTTGGCCTGACAGGCCACCGCGTCCGGGTGCCGGGGGGTGTACCGCGCGCAGAGGCCCTCGTAGGCGGTGCGCTCCAGCTCCTCGGCCCGGGTGTACTGGCCGTCGTCGCCGTAGGCGTTGGCCAGGTTGATCATCGCGTTCAGGGTGAACGGGTGCTGCCCCCCGACGGTCCGCAGCAGCGCCTCCACGGTGGCCTGGCCGCGGTCGATCGCCTCCCGGATGTCCCCGCTGCCGCGCAGGTAGATGCCCAGGTTGTTGCCACAGGCCAGGGTGAACGGGTGCTCGTCGCCGAACAGCCGCCGGTGGCCCTCGAACACCGTGATGGCCAGGTCGCGGGCGGCCTCCTTGTCACCGGAGGCGCTGTAGTCGGCGGCCAGGTTGAGCGCGCAGGCCAGGGCGTCGGGCGCGTCGGCGCCGTAGCGCTCCAGGTAGCGCTCGTAGGTCTCCTTGGTGATCCGGCGGGCCTCGGCGAGCTGGCCGGCCTTGCGCAGCGAGACGGCCAGCGACTTGGCGTTGCGCAGGTTCTCCGGCAGGTCGGGTTCCAGCACGTCGCCGAAGTCGTTGGTGACCTCCTGGAGCAGGTCGGCCGAGCCCTTGTAGTCGCCGAGTTCGCGCAGGTCCCGGGCGAGGTTGGACTTGGTGGAGAGGGTGTAGGGGTGGCGCGCGCCGAGCACGGCGGTACGCCGGTCCAGGGTCTCCCGGTCGAGGTCGCGGGCGGCCTCGCTGTCGCCGACCAGCCGGTAGTCGATCGCCAGGTTGTTCGCCATGGAGAGCGTTCGCGGGTGCTCCTCCCCGAACAACTCCCTGAACTGGTCGAGGATTTCGCGATCCATGTCGAGCGCGGACTGGAACCGGCCGAGCGCCCGGCGGTCGGCCCCCAGCGATCCCGCGGTCATCAGGGTGTACGGGTGGTGCTCGCCCAGCAGCACCCGCTGGCGCTCCAGGGTGGACTCGTCCAGGGCCAGCGCGTCGGCGTAATTGCCCTGCGAGCGCAGCACGTTGGCGAGCTGGAAGCGCAGCAGCAGGGTCTGCCGGTCGTCCGTGCCGAGCTTGCGGGTCCACTCCGCGTCCAGCGCGTGGCCGAGGTCGCGGGCGCGGTCCAGCTCGCCACGCTTCCACAGGTAGCGGACCCGGTCGATGAGCAGCTGGCGGGTGTCCGCCTCGTCGCAGTTGTGCGCCTTGGACGGCGACAGGTGCGGCCAGATCTCGTCGAACGCGGGCCAGTTGGCCGGGTCGTCGGTGTCGCCGAGGACGGGCCGGGCGCCGGTGAGGATGCGGTGCACCTCGTGGACGGCGGTCTCCTGCTCCTCGTCGCTCATCTCGGACCGGATCACCGCCTGGACCAACCGGTGCACCTGGAAGCTGTTGCTGCCGGCGTCGACCTTGGCGAGCGCGTACCGGCCGATCGCCTGGATCACCTTGCCCAGCATGAACTTGTCGTTGAGGTCCTCGTCGTACTTCACCAGCGCGCGGATCATCTGGTCGCTGTAGAAGAGGTTCATCGAGATCGGCTCCGGCGCGAAGAACGCGCAGAGCTGCAACAGCCGTACCGCCGCGGGCGACTGGGTGCGCAGCCGGGCGATGGAGACGTTCCAGGTGGCGCCGACCGGCGTCGGGTAGTCGGCCGGCCGGGCGACGGCCAGCGCGCGGGCGGCCTCGGCGTGCAGCTGGGCGACATAGGTGCCGACCGGCGTGCCGGTGGTGTCCAGCCAGGCGGCGGCGACCTCGACGGCCAGCGGCAGGTCGCCGACCGCCTCCGCGACCCGGTCGGCGTCGGCCCGGGAGAGCCCGCGGGCGCGCCGGCAGAGGTGCTCGACGCTCTCGCCGCGGGTGAAGACGTCCACCTCCAGCGCCTCGGCGTGGCCGGACCAGGCCTGGTTGCGGGAGGTGACCAGGATGTGGCCGGAGCCGCCGGGGAAGAAGCGGCGGATCTCGGCCGGCTCGTCGGCGTTGTCGAAGATCAGCAGCCAGCGGGAGGTCGGCACCCCGCGGCGCAGGGCCTCCCGGGCCGCCTCGGCGGCCTCGGTGACCGAGTCGCCGACCCGCAGGCCCAGCCGGCGGGCCAGATCGGCCAGGGCCGGGGCGACCAGCTCGGTCTGCTCGGCGTCGATCCACCAGACCAGGTCGTAGTCGGACATGAAGCGGTGCGCGTACTCCAGCGCCACCTGGGTCTTGCCGACGCCGCCGAGGCCGTACAGGGTCTGCGGGGTGGGCAGCACCGCCGCCATGCCGCCGCGCAGCTGGTTGCGCAGCTGCTCCAGCACCGCGGAGCGGCCGGTGAAGGACGGGTTGCGCGGCGGCACGTCCCAGACCTGCGGCTTGCTGCCGGGGAAGCGCGGCCCGGTGCCGGTGGTGTCGGCGAGCGTGACCTCGGACCGGCCGAGCGCGCGCAGCAGGGTCTGCACGGACTGCACCTCGTCCCGGCCCACCAGGTCGACCGGGTTGCGGTTGCTGAACGGCGCGGTGAGCCGGACGTCGCCGACCCGGACCGGCACCAGCTGGCGGCGGGTGCCGGACGGGTCGGAGCTGACCACGGACTCCCAGAGCGCGCGGGCCTGCGGCGAGCGCTGGTAGGCGGGCGAGAGCACGGCGACCGTCCGGTAGGCGGCGTCGATGCCGCGCTCGGTCTCCTGCCGCGGGTCCGAGCCCGCGCTCAGGTCGCGGGGCAGCACCCGGAACCCGGCCCGGGTCAGGACGGACTCGATCCAGTCCGCCCACATCCGGTCCTCGGGGACGTAGGAGAGGTAGAGGTCGGCCGGCACGGACGGGCGGCGCCGGGTGAAGGCGTCCACATAGCGCAGCCGGACCTCCTCGTCGACGGTCGGCAGCGAGGCGGCCCGGCCCTCGGTGATCACACCGGTCAGCCGCTCGCAGGCGGCGAGCATCGAGGTCGGGGTGCCGCCCTGGTCGCCGAAGGTCGCCAGGATCTCCTCGTAGGCGTAGAACGGCCGGTACGGGATCTCCACCGAGCCCCAGTAGTGCGCGAGTTCATCGCCGCTCAGGCCGGCCGGCAGCCCGTCGAAGCGGATCCGGGCGAGCGCCCGGCCGGCGTCCGCCTTCTCCTTCTCGCCCTCGTCGATGCGCATCGGCACCGGCAGGATGCGGATGCCGCGCTCGCGGTAGCGGTCGTGGATGTGCTGGGCGATCCGGGAGGCGCCGTCGATCGACTGGTCGCTCAGGGTGAAGCAGACCACCAGGTCGTCGGGCATCTGCACGGTGCAGATCTCGGCGATGTCGGAGAGGCCGGTCCGGGAGTCGATCAGCACGTAGTCGTAGCGCTTGCGCATGTCGGCGCGGAGCGCGTCGAAGAACTGCCCGCCGTCGAAGCGGTCGTAGAAGATGTCCCAGTCCAGGTGGGTGACGGCCTCGGAGTAGTCCCGGTTGAACTGGCCGGCGGAGAGGAAGTCCAGGCTGCCGCCGCCGGGGAAGCCGGGCCAGGCGAGCGAGAGGGCGTGCGGGTGCACCCGGGCGAAGTCGAGGTGCCAGCCCTCGGCGTGCTCGACCGGCCGCAGCGCCTCCTCCCGGTACTCGGCGATCAGGTCCATCATCCCGGTGGTGCCGGCCAGCGCCGTCGGGTCGAGGAACGGGTGGAAGAACTTGGCGAGGCCAGGCGCCTCCAGGTCCCAGTCCACGGTGAGCACCCGGAAGCCGTTGGCCGCCAGGATCCAGGCGGTGTTGGCGAGCGCCATGGTGCGCCCGGTGCCGCCCTTGTAGGAGTAGAAGGTGATGATCCGGCCGTTCCGGTCCTGCTCCGCCTCGCGCTGGGCGGCGAGGTCGGCGGCGCTGAGGCCGCCGATGCGGAGGTTCCTGGTGCGGTTGTCGCTCATAGGGTTCCTCCCCCGGGCGGCATCCCGTCGTCCGGGCGGTCGCCTCCGTCACGTGCTGGATGGTCGTGGCCGAATGGTGCGGATCCGGATCCGGGTCCGTCCCGTCCGCGCCCGTACCGGAAAGCGTCCCGCAGACTGGGCCTCGGCGCCGCCGGTTCGTCCGGTTCGTTCCTGGTCCGGCCCTCGAAGGCGTACTTGGCCTTCATCGCGGCCCGGGGCAGCGCGTCGTCGAACTCCTCCAGGCTGGCCAGCCCGGGCGGTCCTCCGGTCGCGCCGAGAAAGCTCGGACGAGCCGAACGATGGGTGAACTTCAGTGCCTGGTCACTGAGTTCGCCAAGCTCACCGTGGCGCTCGACGCAGTCCGGGTCCTCCAGGTTCCACGGCTCCAGGACACTCACCCAGGCCGAGTCGGAGCGGTCGAAGCGGCGGACCAGCTCACGGCGCCGCTCGTCCCGCAGCGCCCAGCGGTCCAGCAACAGCAGACCGGGCGCGGCCGGGTCGCCGCCCCCGGTGATCGCCTCGGCCTCGTCGTCGAACTCGTGCACGGTCGCCTGGAACCCCAGCTGCCGTGCCAGACGCACCGCGTGGTCGGCCAGTGACCGACCGGCGGCCGGCCGGTACGGGTGCCAGTCGGTGCGCTTGGGCCCGTAGAAGTCGGGGTTCCGGTCGGGCGGCAACTCGCCCTGGTGGTAGGAGAGTACGGAGATCCGCAGCTGCTTGGTGGGCGCGGCCACATTGAACGCGCTGGGCTGCGACTGGAATTCCAGCCGGCGGCCGACCGGAATCACCGTCTCCTCGGCCACCTCGACGATCCGCCGGGCCAGCCGGTGCACGGCCAGCTCGTAAGCGGACCGGAAGTAGCTGAGCTTCATCAGCGCGTACAGGCCCTCGGTGGCGTAGTCCGGGCCGAAACTGGCGTGGTTGAACTGGAGTTCGCTGGCCACCTGCGGAAGCTTGTAACGGCTCATCGGCGCCCAGAGCACCGGTACGATACCGCTTGTCCGCTCCGAGTCGATGTTCGCCGGATAGACCGGCCGCCGGGTGAACGAGTACCACTCCTGCCCGCACGGGACGCTGTTGAAGTACCGCGGCGAGTACAGCGGCACGAACACCCGGCAGGTGGCCAACTCCTCCGAGAGCCGCTCGGCCCACAACTCGCCCTGGTGCATGGACTCGTCCATGAACCCCACCGACACCCCGGCGGGCGCGGTGGTCAACTGCAGCACCGCCTCGCAGAGATCCCGGTACAACTGCCGCACCCAGTGGTTGGGGTCACCGGCCCCCCGGGCACCGGACTTCGGGGTGTGGGCATAGCTGAGGAAGAAGTACGGCCGGGCGGAGTCCTCGTCCCAGCCACGGTCGTTCACACGCGCCTCCCCCTGGCCCGTCGGCAACCTTGATCCCGCAGCCCCCGTGCGCGGGGCTTCAGTGTAGGAACGAACGACACCCCAATGGAATAGCACAACAAGCCGCACCAATTGACATGCCCGAAACGATCGCCCCCACACGGGCCGCCCGGGCGCTGCCCTCCGCCCCAACGGCACTCCGGCGCTGCTCCGGCGCTGTCCCGGCGCGCGGGGAGGCGCCCCCGGTGGCCCGTCACCTGCACCCGTTCGTCGTTCCTGGCGATCCCGAAGGAGTAGCCTCGTACCGGCGGAAGTCCGGCCGGCTCAACAGCCTGGCGCTCGCTCCGCTGGACACTGCCGCCACCTCACCGTCGCCGGCCTCCCGGGACTTGAGGTGATTGATCCGGCACATCCGCTACAAGGTCCGAGGAAGGCAGCCATGGCCCAGCTCAACTGGGAGAAGTCCAGCTTCAGCAACGACCGAGCCGACTGCATCGAGATCGCGACGGACGGGGACCTCGTCCACATTCGCGAGTCGGACAACCCTTCCACCGTCGTCACCACGACCAAAGCCAAACTCGACGCCTGGATCCGAGGCGCGAAAGCCGGCGAGTTCGACCACTTCACCCCCTGACCCGGGCTTCGTTGGATTCGCGGCCCGTGCCCCGACAACCCGGGGCACGGGCCGCAGTCGTTCAGCCCAGGAGCGCCCCTCACACCTGGCCGCACGCCCACGGCTTCCCTGCGGCCGGGTTCGCCAAAGACGTAGGTCCAGCCCCGTCCGGAAGTCCGGCTGAAGCGAGCCGCCACACAGGATGTCAGCCCGCGAGGAGCAGGCGCGTCTCGTCACTCACCTCGGGCAGCTCGCCCCGGTCCGCCCAGGTCGAGTCGTCGTGCTCGGTGAGAACGATCGGCCCGTACTTCCCGACGGCGACCGCGAAGGTGAACTGCCGTGTCAGCAGGCCGTCGCCGGAGGTGTAGTCGAAGGTGCCGACGTAGCCGGTGACCTCGGAGACGGTGAGACCGGTCTCCTCCATGACCTCCCGGCCCAGGGCCGCCTCCAGGTGCTCGCCCGGCTCGACTCCGCCACCGGGCAGCTCCCACAAGCCGCCGAGAAAGTCGTCGGGCTTCCGCCGCAGCAGGAGCACGCGGCCCGCCTCGTCGGTGATCAGCGCGCCGACGACGAACTGCCCGACACCTGCGCCCACCGCTTCGGCCAACAGGCCGGGGACGAAGTCGGGTTCCGTGGCAAAGAGAGAGGTCACAACAACTCCTTGTGGTGGTCGATCACCTTACGGGCCGCGCGTACGTACTGCTCGGCCAGCGGAAGATCCTCCTCACGATGCCAGACAGGCAGCTTGATCGTGCGCCGGTAGGTGTGCTCGGCGACCGGGAAGTCCCCGTCCACGTACCGCCGGTGAGAGTTCGGGTGGTCGGGGAACAACGGGCCGGGTCGCCGGTACAGGGGGAGCTGATTCATCGGGCGCGTCGAGCCGGGCCGGTCGAACTCGGTGGCGCCTTCCGCCACCAGAGCGCGATGGAACTGCTCGGCACCCAGTCCGCCCAGCTCGGCAGGCCGGTAGGTGAGCGTCAACCCGTACCAGGACGGAATCACCCCGTCGGGCATCGGGATGACATCCAGCCCGGGCATGTCCGCGAACTGCTCGCATCAGCTCCACCCGGAATGTCTCAGGAGGATAGCTGCCGATCAGACAGGTCCTGTCTCAAGGATCACGGCCGGGTGATCGAGCTGGGACACCGAATGCGACCCGGTCGACAACACCTACCAGCGCACTGTCAACCGGAAGCTGACGGTGCAGGAGCCGCAGCACACCCTGGCCCAAACCTCTGCCACTGCCGCTGCCACTGCCAGCGGGCGGCGTCGGCGGCTATCGCGTTGCCGGGTTCTTCCCGGTCAAGACCAGGATCAGCACGTCATGTAGCGCGGCACCTGTCCAGGGACGGTTCTCGCCGACCTTCTCGTAGCCCCAGGACCGGTACGCTCGGCCGGCCGCTTCGGCTTCGGGTCGAGTGTTGAGCAGGACGCGCTCTTGTGTGAGGCCGTCCACGAGAGCGTGGTGCACCGCCGTGGCGACACGCTGCCCGCGCCAGGCGGGGCGAACTGCGAGCTCGAACAGACCGAAGGTCCGGTGGCCGTCCTCGCGACTCACCCGATCCGGTACAGGCATGATCAGGGTGTCCCACCACCCGGCGGAAGCGGGCAGCGGGTAACCATAGGCCATACCGACGGGCTCGCCGCCGTCGGTGCGCGCCAGGACGGCACGATCTGCACGGCCTGGCCTGACCGCCGCACCGCTCAGCGGCCGTCGTCAACCCCCAGCACCACCCCGAAGGGGTCAATGACCTGCGCAATCTGGCGCTGGGGGGACAGTCGCAGCGGGCCGCGGTGATGCGTGCAGCCCGCCTCCAACAACCACGCCAGGGCCTTATCCACGTCGGCGACCCGCCAGTAGACCACGGGGCTGCCACCGCGCGGGTTGCGCTCATCATCCGCCGGGTGGAACCCGATCTCGACGCCGGCGTGCTCCACCCACGCGAAGACCGCCCCGCTCTCGCTCACCTCGCGATGGACCGGCACCCCCAGCAGGCTGCTGTACCAGGCAGCAGCCTCATCGGGCGAGTCGGCGAACGCCATCACGGCTACTACGCTCTCGAACACGGCTTGCCTCCGGATCTCGTCCAAACTGAGCGACACATTTGCGGAACATAGGGCTCAGAAGGGAAACTACCGTTCAACAAGGGCAGCTCAAGCGCGTGTTGACGAAACACCGCCTCGCCGCAGTGAGCCCTCCTTGACCAACTCGGTTTCTCTGTAGACACGGTGGCCACGTGGTGCGCCGATCCCGCCGTGGTTCCGAGGGCCGAGATACAGCAGTTCCTGGATGTGCTGTACGAGAGGACGTCGAACGCAGCCCGGCAGCGCTTCGCGCTCCTGGTCGCGGGGGAGCAGACCGGACTCGGCATGGCCGCGGTCAAGTTCCTCGGCGAGCGCGTTCACCCGAAGGCCGGGCGGCTCATGTCGTACACGGCCTGCGAGACCGTGAGCGGAACCGCCCGGGTGGTGGACGCCGAAGAGCTGGACGCGCCGGCCTGGGTCGCACACGCGGAGATCCCCGGGTGCGTGCCGTACGGACTCTTCGAGCCGGTGCGGGCCTACCTCGATTCCGCGCCGCCCGGCTGACCGACCGGTCAAGGGCCACCGGCCTGGAGCCGTCGCCTCTTCGGCAGGCCGAAGAGGCGACGGTGGTGATGGCCGGCCTCGGCTCGGGGCACGGGTGCCGAGCACGAGAACGCATCCCGTTCCACGCGGTGTGCCGCAAAGCAGCACTGCACGAAGCACGGGCCGCTGCCCTCCCCCGTCACTGCGGCGGAGGTTTGAGACAGGGGGTGACGACGAGGAGAGAGATGCGGTCATCACCTGCCGTACTGGAGACGTCGACGAGATAGTCGCTGACGGGATGGCGAGCACTCACCGTCGACTCCGGCGAGCCGTCGGGCATTTCGCGGTAGCCGACGATCTTCAGGCCTTCGTCCTTCAGCCGGTCCCGTACCTTGCGGACGACCTCGTTGTGTCGGGCGTTGGGAACGTTGCTGTGCACCCCGTATGTAAGGGTGAACCGGTCATCGGGCGCCGACTCACCGTTCCTGCCGACACAGGAGGTGAAGCCAGGCCGGACGGGTTCGTCGTTGATCTCGATGCCGGCCACCTGGGCCAGATGCTCGACGAGCTGGCGGGCCCAGGCTTCGCTTTCCTCTTTGGACTTGACCGGCAGCGGGTCGTCCTTTCCACTTCCCGGGGCGGGAGTTGAGGACATACAGGCTCCAAGGGTTACGGCTGTCAGCACAGCAACGACAAGACGGCCGATGCGGGACATGGTGGTGTGTGTGGTTGCCATGGATGGGTCCTTCGGCCGGGCCCGGCCTCAGAGAAGAGGAATCTGGCCCAGCACCGGGGGCTCCTTCGGGGATGTCGACGGCTTCAGTCCGGCGATGATCTTCGCCTGGTTGAGCAGGCTGGTGCTGCGGTCATTCCAGTAGCCACCGTGCCCCTCGGTGTCGATCTCGATGTTGTTTCCACCGAATCCCCAGATATGCGGGCTGGGGCCAAGGGTGGCGCCACCGACGAGACGAGTGGGGTCGTCGTCGGCCTCGCCGATCCACACGTGATCGGGGTCGATGTTCAACTGGTCGGCTTGGAGAACGCCCATGCCGGGGCTGCCGAGGGCGACGATGTCGTCGGCATGCAGGCCGCCTCCTTGGGAGGCCGCGACGCCTACGGCGTAACTTCCGTAGCTGTGGGCGAGGTACGTGACATGGCTCTTGGGCTCGCCGTGCGTCACCCTGAGACCTTCGGAGAACTGCCGCATGTCCTTGGCCCCGTCAATCCCTCGCATGGGGTTCGATGCCTCCGGAAGGCTCTCGGGAGTGTCGTAGCCCAAGTAGGAGATCACCGAGACGGCTTCGCCGGCTCTCGTGAGACTCTCCGCCTGCTTCTGTAGCTGCTGAACGCGGTCGATCTGGCCCGGCACGCCATTGAGGTCGGTGTTCGTACCGGGCACGAACACGGCCGTGTGCTGAGCCTTGTCGGGATTACCGGTGGCGACGATCGCGCGCCCGTCGGAGTCATAGGCCTCAGGATCGACGGCGAGAAGGAACAGCTGGTGCGCCTCGTCGTTGCCGTCCTTCTCGTCGAGCTTCCTCTTGATCGTCTCCAGCGCGTCCCGCCGCTTCTGGTACGTCTCCTGATCGAGGCCGGCATCGGCGGCGCTCCCCGCCTGGAGGGCGTCGAGCTTCTGGTCGAGGACGAGCCGGTTGGCCTTGTCCCGGACCGTCGACGGCAGGCCGTCCATGCGGCCCAGCTCGGCCGGACGGAGCGCGAGGAAGGACTCCTGCTGCTCCGGGGTCAGCCCCTTCCACCAGTCTGCGGACTTCTTCGGGTCCTTGCCGTCCGGCAGATGGTCGCCGGCCAGGCCGAGGTCGCTCATCACGGCCGCGGCGTCGACTCCGGTCTCCGCCATACCGCCGTTTCCCCGTTTCTCTCCCAGGATGTCCCCCGCCAGGCGCCCGAGGGCGGTCCTGCCCTGGTCGCTGGCATCCTGGGCAGCCTTCACGGCGGTGTTGATCCGGTCCTGGTAGGTACTCCTGGCCGAGGCGAGAGCACGGCGCGCGTCCTGGGTGTCCTGGTCGTGGCGGTCGTCCCAGGTCTGGGCCGGCAGATCGACGACGCCCTCCACCGACACCGTCAGCCCGGCCTCCTGCGCGCGGTGGACGGCGTTGGTCAGGTTCGTCTGCGCCTGGTACATCCGGTCCGCGACGGTGTTCAGCGTCAGTGCCACCGTCTCGGCCTCGACCCGAACGATGTCCAACTGCTGTTCGGTGCGCTCCATGTACGCGAACGCGGCAGTCGCATCGCCACCCTGCCAGTGCAGCCGCAACGGCCCGTTGACCTGCGTGCGGTGACGGGAGTCCACGCCGTCCGCAGCGTGGGCGAGCGCCTTCCAGCTCTTCGCCGCGTCGCGCAGCCCGTGCGGGTCGAAGGTCAGCAGCAGCTCGTAGAGGCCGCTCACTCCACGCCCTCTTTCCAGCCGCCGGCTATCGCCCGCTCGTTCTGCTGGTGCGATTCGGCGTTGGTCTCCAGCTTGCCGGCCGTTGCGGCGAGTCTCTGCCGCACCTGGCCGAGCGGCGTGGCCCAGCCCTTCCCCAGTTGTTCCAGCGCGCCGGCCACCGACCAGCCGGCCAACTGGCCCGAGGCCGTCGCCGCCGAGGTGAGCGCCGCCCTCACCGGCTCGGCCAGTTCCTCCCCGAGGGCCCGCGCGACCCCTGCCGACTGCCGCAGTTCCGGACCGACCTTGATGTCAGCCAATGCGATCTCCCCCCGGAGACACCATGCAAGCGTGTGCGAACCGCACTCATCGGGGCACGAGACGTACGCCCACCACAATGCGCTACGCATCCATACGGATACTCAGATCGTATGACCTGCATGGTCACCCGTGTTCGATTTCGCTCATCTCGGCACGCGCCGGAGTCGCGGGAAGGGCCCTCAAGCCGGCTGCCGGGAGCGCCGCAGCACCTGTACGGCCAGGTCCACCGCCTCCCGCATCGGGACCAGGCGGCAGTCCGCGCCGCCCACGTGCCGTTCGGTGACGCCCCGGGCCTCGCGCAGGACCTCCCTGCCGAGGGCGTCGAAGTGGAGGTCGTCCAAGTCCGGTGCCCTGAAGGAGATCCAGCCGGACGGGCCCAGGCAGCGGTACTCGCGCAGGGGGACGTCGGGCAGGCGCAGGTCCGCCAGGTGGAAGGCGGTGAAGCGGGACATCGGGACGCCGATCATCAGCACCCGGGCGTCGAGGTCGTAGAGGCGGCCGAGAGGGGAGTCCGGTCCCAAGTGGCTTTCGCGGGGGTGCCGTTCGGTGATCTCGCGGGCGAGCGGACCGAGGGCGGCGAAGGAGGTCTGGGGGTGCGGGCTGCGCAGGGCGCCGGGGTGGGTGCGGATCTGTTCGGAGAGGGCGCCCATCGTCGGGGAGCAGGGGGTGGTGGCCGGGTCGAAGGGGGGCATCCGGGCACGGTAGGCGGCGACCTGCTCCGGGGAGAGGCCGGCCGTGGCGGTGGTGTGGAGACGGGAGGTGGCCGAGTTCTCGGGTGTGGCGGTGTACGCGACCAGGGTGCCGCGCCGCGGGCCGCCGAGGGCGTCGAGCAGCGCCTCGACCACGGTGGCGGCGCCGCCGGCCACCGGGCCGAGGGCGCGCAGGGAGGCCTGGACATGCAGGACCATGCCCGGGCGGACGCCGAGTTCGGTGAAGTGCCCGGCCAGAAGGGTCCGGTCGAGCGCCGGCAGGAGGCTGGGAGCGCGGGGTTCGGTGAGGATGACGGTTCCTCAGGGTGAGGGCCCCGGGTGAGGGCGCCCGGGGCGGGACGGGGGGGGAGGGCGGGGAGCGGGGCGGGGTTCAGCCGCCGACCGGTGATCTCTCCTGTCGGGCCCGCCCGGCCGCCCGTTCGGCGGCGACCGGGAGCGGTACGGCGAGCCACGGAGCCACCGTCGCACGCATGCCGTCGGTGAACCGCAGGCCGAGCGGGGTCAGGGAGCCCGACCCGGCGAGCCGGTCGACGGCCTCCGCCGTGTACTGCCGCCAGAGCGCGAACCGGGTGCGCGCCCGGTCGGCGGCCTCCCCCGGCAGCCCGTCGTACGCCAGGCTCCTGGTGCCCCAGAACTCGGTGACCGCCAGATGCGCGTAGGTGCCCTGGAGCAGCCCTTCGAGGGGGCGTGGATCCGGCCGCCAGGGGGCGAAGTACAGCGCGGTGTCGGCGGGGTCGTAGAGGTCCAGCAGGTCGAGTACGGCGCCCAGTTTGACGTGCTGGAACTCGTGCGCGAGCAGCAGCCCGAGGATCGGCGCGGTGGCCGGCCGGGCGATCCCGACCGCGCCGAAGGCCTGCCGGGCCGCCGCGCTGACATCCCGCCCCGGCGGTCCGGGCCGCAGCGGGGTGACGGTGGTCAGACCGGCCCGGACGCCCTCGGCGTACCCGGGCAGGTCGTGCCCGAGCAGCTCCCAGGCCTCGCGCAACGCGCCGGTCCAGTCGAGCAGTTCGGTGTCGGACAGCCGGCCCTCGACCGGGTGGTCATGGCTGTCGCGCTGCGGATCGAGGTCCTCCAGCGCCACCGTCCAGCCGCCGGCCAGCCGGACCCGGCGCACCGGCTGCCAGCGCGGGTCGGTACCGGTGATCAGTTCACCGTCGGCGGTCCGCACACGGAATCCACCGGCCGACCCGGTGACCACCGTCTCCCCGTCCGGCACCGCCAGGCTCCCCAGCGTCGGCAGATGCAGCACACCGCCCCGGACGGTGACGGCCAGCGCGTCCCCCCGCCCGGCCCGCACCGCCGCCGCGGCGGCCAGCGCGGCCAGCGGGCCCAGCCCGGCGCCGAGGTCCCCGGCGAGCCGGCGGGCCGCCCAGGCCCGCGCGTACGGGTGGCCGAGGACGGCGTCCAGCGCGGCGGGCGCGGTGCGGTCGAGGGCGGAGAGCAGGTCCCAGGCCGCCGACCGCCGCTGCCCGGAGGCCCCCCAGGCGGCGGCCAGCATGGCCCGGGTCAGCGCGAGCTGGGAGCGGGCCAGCGCCCGGACGGTGTCCGCGCCGCCGTGGCCCCGGGCGAGTTCGTCGAGCTGCCGGTCGGTGAGGGCCGTCGGCACCACCGGTTCGGCCGCCTGGGCGGGCACCGGGCGAACCACCGGGCGGCCCACCGGGTTGCCGCGGTCCGCGATGCCGTTGATGAGCGTCATGAGGTCCCCGCAGTAGACGGAGGGATTGTCGAAGCCGCCACCCTCATCGTCGCCCCGGTAGCGGTGGGCGTACAGACCGCCTCCGCAGGAGCGGACGACGGGACAGGCGCGGCAGACGGCGCTCAGACCGGCCAGGCCGGCCTGCCGGACGCCGATGCCCGGGTGGCGGGCCACCTCGTCGAGGGAGTGGCGGAAGACGTCGAGACCGGTGGCGGGAGCCCCGTCGAAGGCGGTCTTGAGGCTGTCGGCCTGCTCGAAGGTGCCGTCGGTCTCCAGCACCACCAGGTCGGACGGTTCCAGGCCGAGCGACTCGGTGAGGCTGGACAGCCCGCGCAGGGTGCGGTGCACCGACTCGAAGGTGCGCACGGCGAACGGCCGCCCGTCCGCCTCCCAGCGCTCGTAGACGGTCAGCAGCCAGTCGGCGTAGGGGTTCTCGCCCTGGCCGGCGGGACGTTTCGGCGGATCGTCCCAGGTGGCGTGCGGCAGCAGGAAGTCGACGGCGGGGGGCTGGAGTTCGGCCAGCGCTTGGTAGACCGCCGCCGGGTCGTTCTCCACGTCGATGGTGCAGAGCAGGCCGGCGAAGAGGTGCCGGTGCGCGGGCTCGCGCAGCAGCGCCACCGCCCGCAGGACCTGCGGGTGGCTGCTGCGCCCGTCGGCGTAGCGGCGGTGGCGGTCGTTGGCGGCGCGGTCGCCGTCGAGCGAGACGCCGACCTTGATCCCCAACTCGTCGAAGAGCGCGCAGAATTCGCGGCTCAGCAGCACTCCGTTGGTGTGGATCCGCAGGTCGAGGGCGCAGCCGGGCGGGAGCGCGGACCGGAGGAACTCGGCCGCGCGGCGCAGCCGTTCCGGGCCGGCCAGCAGGGGTTCTCCCCCGTGCAGGACGACCCGGACGGCGGACAGCCGGTGCGCGGCCGCATGGTCGCCGATGCGTTCGGCGGCCTTGGCCAGGATCTCTTCGCCGATGACCTTCGGGCGTCCGCGCCAACTGGTGTCCGCGTGCTCGTAGACATAGCAGTGGTCGCAGGCGAGATCGCAACGGCTGTGCATCTTGACCACGAATTGCGTCAGGGGAAGCGGAATTCGCGTCATCACAGATCTGCTTCAGGTGGATTCGGTCGGACCGGACCTCGGCCGGGGAAAGGGCGGGTCGGTCAGATCGAGGAGTTGAACGCCGCGACCGGCACCAGGCCGGATTCCGAGCCGGGGAGGGCGCGGTGCAGTCGGGCGGCCAGTTCCTCCGCGCCGAGCGCGGCCAGGTCGGAGAGGGAGGGGCGGTCCAGCGTGTCCTGAGTGTCCGTCAGTTCGCTGGCTGGCCTGGTGCTGGTTACCGGTGTCATGTTCGTTCCTTTTGGCGCGGTTAGGACCTGCCGGGGGTGGGTATCCCACTCGGCTACCAATGTAGTGGCAGCGGCGCACCGGCGCGGCACCCTGCGGTCCCGATCCGGCCTCCGCGGCCGCCTGGGCCCTGAATGGAGGCCCGGGGCCGCGATATTTCACCCGTTCAGCGGTCGCGCACTCGCCGTCGTACGCGCCGCATCGGCCATCTCCAGTCATGCGTTCGACCGACGGGCCGGTGTTCCCGCCCGGCGGGCGACGACCCGCCCCCACAGCCCGGACCGCGATCGCCGCGCGGCCGCCGATCAGCCGAGGCGGCGCACCGCACGCCCCAGCTCGGAGACGAAGTCCCGGCCATGGGTCGTGAGTTCACCGCTGTCCAGCAAGGTACCGACCGCCGCGGCCGTATGGGCCCGCCACCGACTGGACTCACGCTCGGCGCGGTCCTGGTCCGAGGCTCCGGCGACCAGCTCGGCGTGCCAGAAGCCGGCGACGCCGAGGTGGGCGTAGGCGCCCTGGAGCAGCGCGCCGACCGGGCGGGGGTCGGGGCGCCAGGGGGCGTGGTAGACGGCGGCGCCGTTGGGCCGGTGGAGGGGCACGAGGTCCAGCAGGGCGCCGAGTTGGATGTGCAGGAACTCGTGCACCAGGGCCAGCGCCAGCAGCACCGGATCGTCCGGCCGGGAGGCCGCCACCGAGCCGTACGCCCGCCGGGCGGCGGCGCTGACCGCCTCCCCTCCGGGCGCCGGACGCAGCGGCACCAGGGTGGTCACGCAGGCCGCGACGGCCTGTGCGTGCCGGTGGTGGCGAGTGGCCAGGATCCGCCAGGCTTGCGCCAACGCGTCACGCCAGGCCGCGAGTTCGGCCGCTTCGAGGGGGCCTGAGGTCGGCCGCCCGTAGCTCGCCCGGTACGGGCCCAGATGGTCGATCACCGGCGTCCAGCGCAGCCCGTCGCACTCCAGCGGCACCGGCTCCCCCCGCCGCCCGGCCCGCACGAACTCCCCGAGGACGCCCGGTGCCACCGCCTCACCGGCCGTGAGCCCACGCAGGCAGTCGGCCGTCCAGGCGTCCAACTCGGGCCGCAGCAGGATCTCTTCCCAGCGCGGCGGGTCCGTCGCCCGCAGTGCGCGGAGTTCGGCGTACGCCTGCTCGAAGTCCGCCCGCCCGGGCCCGTCCGGCAGCGCCCGCTCCAGTGCGAGCAGCAGCAGGGCCCGCTTGCTCACCTGCCCGGCCCGGAGCGCCCGTACGGCCTCCGGCCCACCGCGAGCGGCCGCGATCGCCATGAAGACGGCCCGGTCCAGCCCGTGCCGGGGCAGCTCCGCCGCGACCCTGGCACCGGGCACCCCGGCCGCCACCCCCGCACCCGCACCCGCACCCGCACCCGCACCCGGGTCAACGCCCGGACCCGGCCCCGCACCCACGCCCGCACTGGCACCCATCGCCCACGCTCCTCACCCTGTCGGTCCCGCACCTGCCACGGCCGGCGCACCCGCCGCCAGCCCCGCCACGTCCCCCCGCAGCCGGCCCGCGATATGGCGGATCAGCCGGTCCAGATCGGCGCAGTACACCGAGGGGTGCCCGAAGCCCCCCGCCGCATAGCGGTGGGCGTAGAGCCCACCGCCGCAGACCGCCGCCAGCGGGCAGCCGGCACAGACCGGCCCGAGCCCGGCGCGACCGCGCTGGCGGGCCCGGAAGGCCGGGTGCGCGGCGGCCTCGGCGAAGCCGTGCCGCCGGACGTCCAGCCCCGTCGCCGCCGCTCCGTCGTACGCGGCCTTGAGACTGTCGGCCTGCTCGATGGTGCCGTCGGCCTCGACCACCACGAGGTCCACCGGCGCCAGCCCGACCGCCTCGCTCGCCGCCCGGCCGCCGAGCAGCAGCACGGCCAGCTCCTCGAAGAGCCGCACCCCGGTCTCCCGGCGCGGTGCGTCGTACCAGCGGTCGAACACGGCGATCAGCCACTCCCCGTACGGCGCCGCCGCCCCGCCCCCGGGCGGCGCGACGGGCACGGAGCGCCGTACGCCGGGCGGCTGGGCCTCCCAGGTGCCGTGCGGCAGCAGCAGGTCGATCCGGGGCGGGGCGAACTCCAGCAGCGCCTCGTAGCAGGCCACCGGGTCGGCGGCGAGGTCGACCACGCAGAGCAGTCCGGCGAACAGCTCCCGGTGCTCGGCCGTCCCCAGCAGCCGCACCGCCTCCGCCGTCCGCGCCCAGCTGCCCGCGCCGGACGGCAGCAGCCGGTGCCGGTCGTGGTCCGCCGCCGTCCCGTCCAGCGAGACCCCGACCGCGACCCGGTACCGGTGCAGCACCTCCAGCAGCGCCGGTTCGTCCAGCAGCCGCAGCCCGTTGGTCTGCAGGCTGAACCGGACGCGTGGCCCGATCGCCGTCAACTCCCCCAGCAGCGCGTCCAGATGATCCGCTCCGACGAGCAGCGGTTCACCGCCGTGCAGGATCACCCCGACCTCGTCCAGCCCGCACTCGTCCGCGTGCTCGGCGATCCGCCGGGCGGTCCGCCGGGCGGTCGCCAGCTCCATCCGCCGGGGCCGCCGGCGCCAGCTCTGGTCCGCCGACTCGTACATGTAGCAGTAGTCGCAGGCCAGGTTGCACCGACTGTGGATCTTCAGCAGATACTGCCGGAACGGCACCATGCCCGCGAGCCTAGCGCCACCCCACCGGGCCTGACGGGGCGTCCGGTCGCCGTCACACGGACGGCCCTGTCACTCCGGCCTCACCACCCACCACGCCGACACCACCCGTCGCCCTGACACCACCCGTCACGCCGGCCGCCCCCGTCACACCGCCGGCGGCTCGATGTCGGAGTCCAGCCGGAGCCCGGCCTTGACCGCCACCGTGGTCGGGTGCTCCTCGCCGAGCGTGTGCCGGGCCCGGTGGACGCAGTCGGCCCGCAGCCGGGCGGCACGTTCGGCCTGGCCGTCGGCGGCGAGGGAGAGCGCGAGGTTGGAGTTGATGCCGATGGCGTCGTAGTGGTCGAGCCCGAGGGTGTCGCTCATCAGCGGCGCGGCCTCCTCCTCCAGCGCCAGGGCGGCGGCCCCCTCCCCGGCCAGGACGAGGTCGTTGGCGTGGTTCATCATCGCGATCGGGATGTAGAGGTGGTGGTCGCCGAGGACGGCCCGGAACTGGTTCAGGGTGCGCGCGGACAGCTCCCTGGCCTCCACGATCCGGCCGGCCAGCCGCAGGTAGACGGAGAGGTTATTGGCACCGGCCAGCGTGACGGGGTGGTTCTCGCCCAGGTAGTCGCGGTAGCGGGCGAGGGCCCGCTCGGCGAGCTGGATGGCCCGGTCGGTGTCGCCGAGCGCGTTGAGGTCGCTGGCCAGGTTGGTGGCGGAGGCGAGCGTGTCGGGGTGCTCCGGGCCGTTGATGTCCAGGTAGCGCTGGTAGATGTCCTCGTCGATCTCCAGCGCCTCGTTGTACCGGCCGGCCCGGCGCAGCGCCACGGCGAGGTTCTTGCGCGCCCGCAGGGTGTCGGTGTGGCCGTCGCCGATGGTCTGCTGGTAGATCCGGACGGTCTCCTCCAGCAGGTCCAGGGCCTCCCGCAGCCGGCCGGTCTCCCGCAGGTCGCGGGCGTAGTTGCTGGCCGAGGAGAGCGCGTAGAGGCTGTGCGCGCCGAGCGCGTCGCGCTGCTGGAGGTAGTTGCTGCGGTGGCGTTCCAGGGCGGCCCGGCGGTCGCCGGCGAGGTAGTCGGAGACGGCCAGGTTGTTGGTGATCATCAGGGTGCGCGGGTGGTCCGGGCCGAGGGTGCGCCGGGCGGCGTCCAGGGTCCTGCGGTCCAGCGCCCTGGCCTCGCCGTAGCGGCCGAGGAAGCGCAGGTCGGCACCGAGGCTGTTGGCGACGGCGAGGGTGTGCGAGTGCTCGGGGCCGAGGGTGGCGGTGAAGCGCTCCAGGATGTCCTTGTCCATCTCGTACGCCTCCTGGAGGGCGCCCTGGGAGCGGCGGATGTTGCTGAGCTGGGTGCGCAGCATCAGGGTCAGGGCGTCGTTCTCGGCGTCGAAGCCGGGGCCGCCGTAGCCGTCCTGGCGCCAGTGCTCCAGGGTGCGTTCGGCGAGCTCCCGGCCGGCGTCGTGCAGGCTGCGCTTCCACTGGTAGCGGACCGAGTCGATGATCCACTGCCGGACGTCCTCGTCGGCGCTGCCCACGGCGCCGGACGGCCAGAGGTGGGGCAGGAGTTCGGCGTACTGGGGCCAGTTGGCGGGGATGTCGGGGTCGCCCGGGTTGGCGGTGGCCAGCGCGGCGTGCACGACCGCCCGCAGGGCGGGCCGCTCCGCCTCGGCGACCTGGTCCCGGAGCACCGCCTGGACCAGCCGGTGCACGGTGATGGTCTCGCTGCCCTGGTCGGTGCGGGCCAGGCCGAACCGGTTGATGGCGCGCAGGAATTCGCCGATCGCCAGCTTGTCGCGGGGGGTGCGCGGGGGCAGCCGCAGCGCGTGGGTGACGGCCCGGCTGTAGAGCAGCCGCATGGGGATGGCGTCCGGGCCGAAGAAGGCGCAGATCTCCAGGATCTGGGCGGCGGGGGCGTTGAGACCGCGCAGTTCCTCGACCGAGATCCGCCAGGTCGCGGCGGCGGAGTGCGGGTAGTCGGCGGTGCGCAGCCGGGTGCGCTCCAGCATCTCGGTGAGCGCCTCGTCGAGCAGTTCGAGATAGGTGGCGATCGGCATCGACGTCTCCTGGAGCCAGACCGCGGCCTGTCCGACGGCGAGCGGCAGGTCGCCGAGCAGGGCGGCGACCTGGTGGGCGTCGTCGGGGCCGAGGCCGCTGTTGAAGCGGCGCAGCAGCCGGATGCTCTCCTCGCGGGTGAAGACGTCGACCTCGACCAGGCCGGCGTGCTTGGACCAGCCCTGGTTGCGGGAGGTGATCAGCACATGGCCGCCGGAGGAGCCGGCCGGCAGCCAGGGCGCCAGTTCGTCCGGGGTGCCGGCGTTGTCGTACACCAGCAGCCAGCGGCGGTACGGGTGGCCGCGGCGCAGCGCGTCGAGCACGGCGGCGGCGGTGTGCGCGACGTCGTCACTGCTCTGGACGCCGATCCGGGGGGCGAGTTCGGCGAGCTTCTGCGGGATGTTGGCGGGTTCCTCGGCGGGTACCCACCAGACCACGTCGTAGGCGGCCTTGAAGCGGTGCGCGTACTCGGCGGCGATCTGTGACTTGCCGGCGCCGCCGAAGCCGTAGAGGACCTGGCTGAGGACGGCGGCGGGCCCGCCGGTGAAGCGGTTGCGGAGCAGTTCGAGCAGCCGGCCGCGGCCGGTGAAGGAGGCGTTGCGCGAGGGCGCCTCCTGGACCTGCGGGGCGATCCCGGGGAACCGGGCCGGGGCGGCGAACTCACCGCTGTCACCGTCCGGTTGGCGGGTGCTGTTGGGCGGCGGGCCGAACTCGCCGTACAGCTGTGACTCGGCGAGCACGGCGGAGGAGCGGACCAGGTCGGGGACGGCCTGGCCGACGAACGGGCGGGGCACCGGTTCGTCCGAGTCCTGGAGCCGAAAGGCCACCAACGACGGTGCGCCGGTGCCGATTTCGCGCCCGCTCAGGAGCTGCCAGGCGTCGGCGGCGCGGGGCAGCGCGGTGTACTCGGGCGAGAGCAGGGCCAGCAGCCGGCCCTGTCCGTCGAGCGGCCCGGCGGCCTCCGGCGGCCGGCCGCCGGGGTACGGATCGGCGGCGTTGTGCAGCGAGGTCTGGTAGCCGAAGCCGGTGAGGGTGGCGGCCGCCCACTCGGCCCACATCCGGTCCTCGGGGGCGTAGCTGACGAACACCTGGCGGGGCACCGCGCGGGTCGAGCGCAGGTAGGCGCCGTACAGCCGGCGGCGGGCCTCGCCGCTGAGCGGGCGCAGCGCGCGGACCCTTCCGTCGGTGATCCAGCCGGCCAGCCGTTCGAAGGCGTTGAGCAGGCTGCGGGCCTCCTGCGGCCGGTCGGCGACGGTGGCGGGCACCTCCTCGTAGGCGTAGAACGGCTTGTAGGGGACCTCGACGTCGCTCCAGTAGGCGGCCCGGCGCTCGGCGGGCAGCCAGCGGCCGAGGTAGGGCGCGAACGCCTCGCGGGCGAAGTCCCGTCCGGCTTCCAGCCGTTCCTGCTCCGCGTCCTCGACCCGCATGGGGACCGGCAGGACGCGGATGGCCCGCTCCTCGGCCTCGGCGATGGTGCGGGCCGCGTCCACGCCGCCGCGGATGTTCTGGGCGCTGAAGGTGAAGCAGTCGACGACGGTGTCGGGCATCAGGACGGTGCAGATGCCGGAGGTGTCGCTGACGCCGGTGCGGCTGTCGATCAGCACGTAGTCGTAGCCGCGGGCCCAGCGTTCGCGCAGCTCGCGCAGGAACTCCCCGCCCCGGATGTCCCGGCCGTGGTAGAAGCTGCGCCAGTTGAAGCTGGTGACGGCGGCGGAGTAGGCGGCGTTCTGCCGCCCGGCGGGCAGGAAGTCGAGCCGGCCGCCGGGCGGCAGGTCGAGGGCCAGGCCGCAGATGTAGCCGTCCAGCCGCCCCGGCTCGTCCAGCCAGGCGCCGGGGGTGAGGCCGGACGGCCCGGCGGCGGAGGGCAGCGCCTGCTTGACGTAGGAGCGCAGCAGGTCGATCAGGCCGTCGGTGGCGTGGAGTTCGGGGTCGACCAGCAGCGGGTGGTAGTAGCGGTGCAGGCCGGGCGCCTCCAGGTCCCAGTCGACCACCAGGACGCGCAGGCCTCGGCTGGCGAGGATCCAGCCGACGTTGGCGAGCGCCATCGTCCGGCCGGTGCCGCCCTTGAAGGAGTAGAAGGTGACGACCGAACCTGGGCCGGTCCGCTCCAGCTCCGCGCCGGTCTCAGCGAACATCGTCCTGTTCCCCCTTCAGCGGCACTGCCGCCCCGTCCGGGCTGCGGCGCGGCCCTGGCGGCCCCGCCGGAATGGCCAGACCGGGCATCGCCGGTCCGGCCTCCTCGCCACCGGGGCCGAAGCCGAAGGCGGCACCGTCGACATCGTCCCCCCAATCGAAGTTGGCGTCCATCAGCTTGTTCTGAGCGACCGTCACCATGATGGTGAGCTGGTCGTCGAAGCTCTCCCTGGGTACCGCCACGCGGAACAAGTGCTCCGGATCGCTCCGGCGCAACCAGTTGCGGCGGAACACGCCGCGCACGCCCGCCCACAGCGCGTCGCGCTCCGGCCCGGTGGTCGGGTCGTCGGTGCCGGCCGGGACCATCACCCCGGTGACGGGGTGGTTCTGGTCGTCGTACTCGCGCAGCGCGGACCGGTAGAGCTCGCTGCCGGCCACCCACGGGTCCACCAGCAGCACGCTGACCTGGTTGTCCTCACGGGCCTGGTCCAGCTTCTCGCCGAGGCCCGCGCCGATCTCGTCCAGCGTGGTGGTGTGCCCGGCGGAGGTGATCACCTGCTGGGCGCGGACCACCAGCGAGGGCTGGGTCGGCGGGTGGTAGGGCGCCCAGTGCCAGGGTTTGGTGCCGTACCAGCCGCCGCCGCGGACGTCGCCGGGCCCGGCGGACGGCGGCACCGCGTCGGCGGCGCGCCCGGCCGCGACGAACAGCCGGACCATTCCGGCGGTGGGCGCGGGCCGCACCGACGGCGCCACCGGGAAGTAGCCGCGGACGGCGCCGAGGTCGAACTCGGGCAGTTCGCCGAGCCGCCGGGCGGCGGCGTCCCGGACCCGCTCGGCGACCACCCGGACGACCTGCCGGTAGTCGGCGCCGAGCGGGTCGGTGCGCAGCAGGTCGCGCAGGCCCGAGCGGGCGTAGGCGTCGCCCATGTCCTCCTGGACGTACTGGATCTTCCTGACCTCGTCGGGGAGGCCGCCGGGCAGGGTCTCCCAGAGCACCGGTATCAGCGCCGGAACGATGTCGCCGGCCAGCTCCTGGTGGCGGCGGACCCGGCCGCGGAAGGCCGTCCACTCCTTGCCGCAGTACAGGCTGGCGAAGTAGGCCGGGGAGTAGAGCGCGACCATGGTGCGGCAGCGGGCCAGCATCAGGGCCAGCTGCTGCTCCCAGTTGTCGCCCAGGCGTAGCTGTTCGGTGTCGCGGTAGGCGAGTTGCCCGGCGCCGGCGGCGGGTTCGATCCGGCCCAGTTCGTCCCTGAGGTCGTTGAAGAACTGGTCGACGAAGGCGTCCCCCGCCTGGTAGTCACGCCGCGCGTAACTGAAGAAGAAGTACGGCCGCACTGCACCCCCCGGACCCGTTCACAACTGCGCTGCTGTCATACCCAGCATGTCGTGAACCGAGCCGGTCGCGCGCGGGAGTTGGCGAAGCTCGCGGGGCGCGGAGGGGGCGCCGGCAGGCCTCGGCGAGGGCTCCGGAGAGCCGCCCCCGGCCGGGCCCGCGGGGCGGGTCTACAGGGCGGACTGGAAGGCGGCGACGGGTTCGGCGCCGGGGGTGAGGGCGTCGCCGACCACCCGGCGGAGCAGGTCGCCGAGGACGGTGTCGGGCAGCCCCTCCAGCTCACCGGGCGGCAGCGCGGTGACATCGACCAGATCGGAGCCGAGCACAGAGCCGGCTCCGGAGCCGATTTCCGCATCGGTGACGCCCATCAGTCCCTCACTCGGTCTCGCGGCGGAGCGGGCTCGGTTCGCAATCGGACCCGGTCCGCGACGGGCATCCTACACCTGACTGTTTCTCAGCACGGCTGCCGTGCCGCGCCGCTGTCATCCGTCCGGCCGTGCGAATCACCGGCCCGGCCGGCCGGATCACGGCCGGAGCGGCGGGGGTTCACGACCGGAGCGGCGGGGTTCACGGGCAGAGCCGCTCCACCCGCCAGCCCGTCGGGACGGACGGGTCGGCGAGGTACCGGAGGCGGTCGTGCAGCCGGTTCTCGCGGCCCTGCCAGAACTCGACGCTGGCCGGGACCACCCGGTAACCGCCCCAGAACGGCGGGACGGGGACACCCTCCCCCTCGGGGTAGCGGCGCTCCAGCTCGGCGTAGCGCCGCTCCAGCACCTCGCGTCCGCCCACCGGGCTGGACTGCTCGCTGGCCCAGGCACCGAGCTGGGAGCCGTGCGGGCGGGTGCGGAAGTAGGCGGCGGTCTCGTCCCGGCCGACCTTCTCCACCCGGCCCTGGACGATCACCTGGCGGGCCAGCGCGATCCACGGGAAGAGCAGCGCGGCGTGCGGGTTGACGGCGAGCTCGGCGCCCTTGCGGGAGCCGTAGTTGGTGAAGAAGACGAAACCGCGCGGGTCGAAGCCCTTCAGCAGGACGGTGCGCGAGCTGGGCCGCCCCTCGGCGTCGGCGGTGGAGAGCACCATCGCGTTGGGCTCGACCACCCCGGCGTCGTCCGCCTCGTGGAACCAGCGGGTGAACTGGGCGATCGGCTCGGCGGCGAGCTGCTCCTCGACCAGGCCCTCATGGCTGTAGTGCTTGCGCATCACGGTGAGGTCCGGCCCGGGCCGGGCCTCGTCGGCCAGGATCCGGGTGGCGGGGCTCGGGGGCGTCGACTGGGCGCGTTCCGGGGTCTGCACGCCAACATCATCCCGTACGACAAGCAACCGGCACCGCTACCTCAGGACAAACCCCGGTGGGAGATAAGGTGACTCGCCACTGCTTGGCCGCCCGCCATATGGCGATTTGTCCGTAACCTGGCGTTTGGTTCCACGGATTTCCCCGGACGGCCCGGAACCCCGGCGCAAAGTCAACCGGGCCAACGGAAAACATCATCACGGTGGTGTATGGCGCAATGCACCCCGTGCCTGTCACTCTGGCACCGAGTGCCAACCACCCATCGGTCACTGGCGTACCGTCCCACCACGGCGGCCCGCCGATCACAGAACTGAAGGAGCCGTCGCATGTCCGACTTCGTACCCGGGCTTGAGGGAGTCGTCGCGTTCGAGAGTGAGATCGCCGAACCCGACCGTGAAGGCGGCGCCCTGCGGTACCGCGGAGTCGACATCGACGACCTGGTGGGCCACGTCTCCTTCGGCCACGTCTGGGGCCTGCTGGTGGACGGCGAGTTCAACCCCGGACTGCCGGCCGCCGAGCCGTTCCCGATCCCGGTGCACTCCGGCGACATCCGGGTGGACGTGCAGTCCGCCCTCGCCATGCTCGCCCCGGTCTGGGGGCTCAGGCCGCTGCTGGATATCTCCGCCGAGCAGGCCCGCGACGACCTCGCCCGCGCCGCCGTGATGGCGCTCTCCTACGTGGCACAGTCGGCCCGCGGCCAGGGCCTGCCGATGGTTCCGCAGAGCGAGATCGACAAGGCCGGGACGGTCGTCGAGCGCTTCATGATCCGCTGGCGGGGCGAGCCCGACCCGAAGCACGTCAAGGCCATCGACGCCTACTGGACCTCCGCCGCCGAGCACGGCATGAACGCCTCCACGTTCACCGCCCGCGTCATCGCCTCCACCGGCGCCGACGTCGCGGCCGCGCTCTCCGGCGCGGTCGGCGCGATGTCCGGCCCGCTGCACGGCGGCGCGCCGTCCCGCGTCCTCGGCATGATCGAGGAGATCGAGCACACCGGCGACGCGACCGCCTGGGTGAAGAACGCGCTGGACAAGGGCGAGCGGCTGATGGGCTTCGGCCACCGCGTCTACCGCGCCGAGGACCCGCGCGCCCGGGTGCTGCGCCGCACCGCCAAGGAGCTCGGCGCGCCGCGCTTCGAGGTCGCCGAGGCGCTGGAGAAGGCCGCGCTGGAGGAACTGCACAACCGCCGCCCCGACCGCGTGCTGGCCACCAACGTCGAGTTCTGGGCCGCCATCATGCTGGACTTCGCCGAGGTCCCCGCACACATGTTCACCTCGATGTTCACCTGTGCCCGGACGGCCGGCTGGTCGGCGCACATCCTGGAGCAGAAGCGCACGGGCCGGCTCGTGCGCCCCGCCGCGCGCTACATCGGCCCGGGCCCGCGCAGCCCCCGCGAGATCGCGGGTTACGACGCCATCGCGCACTGACCGAAACCCCCGCTGAGCAGCGGGTCCGGCCGTCCCCGGACCCGCTGTTCCCGCAGCTCGTGGCCGTGAAGATCACATCTCAGCGGGCGGACTGCCGTTCCACCCGCGCAACCGCGGCCGGTAGGCTGCGCCCGTGGCTCAGATCCAGATCCCCGCTGACATCAAGCCCGCAGACGGCCGTTTCGGCTGCGGCCCGTCCAAGGTGCGCCCCGAGGCCCTGAGTGCCCTCGCCGCCACCGAGACCTCCCTGCTCGGCACCTCGCACCGCCAGGCCCCGGTCAAGAACCTGGTCAAGCGCGTACGCGAGGGCGTGAGCAGCCTCTTCTCCCTCCCCGAGGGTTACCAGGTGGTGCTCGGCAACGGCGGTTCCACCGCTTTCTGGGACATCGCGGCCTTCGGCCTGGTGCGGGAGAAGTCCCAGCACCTCGACTTCGGCGAGTTCTCGTCCAAGTTCGCCTCCTCGGTCAAGGCCGCGCCCTGGCTGGCCGAGCCGACCGTGATCAAGACCGCCCCGGGCACCCACCCGCTGCCGGTCGCCGAGGCCGGCGTGGACGTCTACGCGCTCACCCACAACGAGACCTCCACCGGCGTCGCGATGCCGATCAACCGCCCGGCCGGCGGCGACGAGGGCTCGCTCGTCCTGGTGGACGCCACCTCGGGCGCCGGCGGTCTGCCGGTGGACATCACCGAGACCGACGTCTACTACTTCGCCCCGCAGAAGTCCTTCGCCTCCGAGGGCGGCCTCTGGCTGGCGTCCTTCTCCCCGGCCGCCCTGGAGCGCGCCGCCGAGATCGCCGCCTCCGGCCGCTACATCCCGCCCTTCTTCGACCTGCCGACGGCCATCGACAACTCGTCGAAGGACCAGACGTACAACACCCCGTCGATCGCCACCCTGTTCCTGCTGGCCGACCAGCTGGAGTGGCTGAACGGCAACGGCGGCCTCGACTGGGCCGTCGCCCGGACGGCCGACTCCGCGAGCCGGCTGTACGGCTGGGCCGAGAAGTCCTCCTTCGCCAGCCCCTTCGTGGCGAACCCGGCCGAGCGCTCGCAGGTCGTCGGCACGATCGACTTCGACGACGCGGTGGACGCGGCCGCCGTCGCCAAGGCACTGCGTGCCAACGGCATCGTCGACACCGAGCCGTACCGCAAGCTGGGCCGCAACCAGCTGCGCATCGCGATGTTCCCGGCCATCGACCCGGCGGACGTCGAGGCGCTCACCGCCTGCGTCGACTACGTGGTCGAGCAGCTCTGACACCCGCGCACACGTGAGGGCCACCGCCTGCGGGCGGTGGCCCTTTCGCGTTCCGCCCGGGGCCGCGCACGGCGCCGGGACGCGTCACTCCGGCCGGCGCGTCACTTCCCGATCAGCGAGCTGATCACCACGACGGCCAGCAGCAGCACCAGGGCGCCGGTCACGATACGCATACGAGTCTTGGGATCCACGGTCAACGAGCGTACCCCCGGCCCTCCCCCGGCCGGACGCCGAGGTCCGGGAGCGGCCCGCGGCGGCTCAGCTCCAGCGGGCCAGTGGCCAGCGGCGGACGGTCTCGTAGTGCGCGAAGCCGCCGTCCAGGTCGCTCTTCATCAGGTGCAGCCCGGCGGCCTCCCACTCCGGCCCCCGGTACGCGCCGAGCGCCTCGGCCATGCCCTCCAGCTCGGCCGCCGCGACCCGCTGTACGGCCCGCCGGTGGCCCCGGGAGGAGCCGGCCCTGGCCAGGGTCAGATGCGCGTGGAAACGGAACGCGTCCACCTCGCCGACCAGCTCCGCGGTGGCCTCGTTCACCGCCTCGGCGAGCCGCCGCAGCGCCCAGGTCTGCCCCTCCACCCCGGCCCAGAGCACCCGGTCGCCGAACCGCCCGGCGCCGGACAGCCGCAGCCGGTGCGCCGGGTGCAGCTCCGCCACGGCGGCCAGGCCCGCCTCCAGCTCCGGCAGCCGCTCGGCCGCCACCCCGCCGAGGAAGGCCAGCGTCAGGTGCCAGCCCTCGACGGCCGTCCAGCGCAGCCGGTCCGCCCCCGGCAGCTCGCGTACCGGGGCGACCGCGTCGGCAAGCCCCTGCAGCGCCTCGACCGGTGGCAGCACCGCCACAAAAAGCCTCATGAAGCCATCTTCCCGCGCGAGCCGGTCTGGGCTAGAACGGCTGTCGTGAACAACACGAGCAACCTGAAGATCCGCACCGGCGGCCCCGACGACATCGCCGAAGTCCTCGCCCTGCTCGACGGCGCCGTCGCCTGGCTCGTCGCCCGCGGACGCGCCGGCCAGTGGGGCGACCAGCCCTGGAGCAGCCGGCCGGCCGCCGTCGAGCGCGTCGAGCAGTACGGCCGGGAGCCGTTCCTGATCCGGCTCGCGGTGGACGGCGACGGGCGGGCCGTCGGATCCTGCGTCCTGTCCGAACAGGCGCCCGAGTACGCCACCCCCGCCGGCGAGCGCGAGCTGTACGTCCGCAGCCTGGTGACCGACCGGGCCCGCTCGGGCTCGGGCATCGGCGCCGCGCTGGTCGCCGACGCCGTCGAGGAGGCCCGAGCCCGGGGCATCGGGCTGATCCGGGTGGACTGCTACGCGGGCGGCGACCGCCGGCTGGTCGGCCAGTACCTGGCGCTCGGCTTCACCGAGACGGAGACCTTCGAGGTCGACCAGCCGAACGGGACCTGGCACGGCCAGATCCTGGCGATCCGGATCTGGCGTCGAGTCAGCCACCGGGCGCGCGAGGCGCATCCGGCGACTGACGCGTCATCAGCAGGCGGCGGCGAGCTCCGACCTGGCGGGCGCGGTGGTCCGCGGCACGAAGGCGACCACCCGGCCACCGCGTCCCGGGTGCAGGTCCACCCGCACCCTCAGGTCCGCACTGCGGGCCAGCACCAGGCCGACCGTGACGGCCGCCAGCGCCGAGACCGCGCCACAGGCCAGCAGCCCGAGCCGGGGCCCGTACGAGGCCGTCACCCAGCCGACGACCGGCGCGCCGATCGGGGTGCCGCCGGTGAACACCAGCACCAGCAGACCCATCACCCGGCCCCGCATCTCGGGATCGGTGGCCAGCTGCAGCGTGGCGTTGACCGAGGTGTTGAAGCTCAGGCCGAACACCCCGATCAGGGTCAGCAGCACCGCGAAGGTCCAGTAGCCGGGCGCGAAGGCGGCCACCACCTCCAGCATCCCGAAGGCCAGCGCCGCGGCCACCAGCCGGCGCAGCCGCGGCACGCCCCGGCGGGCCGCCAGCAGCGCGCCGGCCAGCGAGCCGACCGCCATCGCGGTGTTCAGCAGGCCGTACTGCCCGGCACCCACCTTGAAGGTGTCGTAGGCGAAACCGGAGAGCAGCGTCGGGAAGTTGAACCCGAAGGTGCCGATGAACCCGGCCAGCACCATCGGCCAGAGCAGTTCGGGCCGCTCCTTCACATAGCGCAGCCCTTCGCGCAACTGCCCCTTCTGGCGGGCGATCGGCTCGATCGGGCGCAGTTCGCTCTGCCGCATCGCGAGCAGCCCGCCGATCACGGCGGCGAACGAGAGCGCGTTCACCGCGAACGCCCAGCCGCTGCCGACCGCGGCGATCAGCAGGCCCGCGACGGCGGGGCCGACCAGCCGGGCGGTCTGGAAGTTGGCGGCGTTCAGGCTGACCGCGTTGGCGAGGTCCTTCGGACCGACCATCTCGGAGACGAAGGCCTGCCGGGTCGGGTTGTCCACCACCGTGACCAGGCCGAGCAGCAGCGCGAACACGTACACGTAGTACGGCGTCACCACGCCGCCGATGGTCAGGACGGCGAGGCCCGCGGCGAGCAGGCCCATCGCGCCCTGGGTGCAGATCAGCAGCCGGCGCTTGGGCATCCGGTCGGCGAGCACACCGCCGAAGAGGCCGAGCAGCAGCATCGGCAGGAACTGCATGGCGGTGGTGATACCGACGGCGAACGGGCTGCCGGTGAGGCTGAGGACCAGCCAGTCCTGGGCGATCCGCTGCATCCAGGTCCCGGTGTTGGAGACCACTTGGCCGGCGAAGTAGTAGCGGTAGTTGCGGACGCGCAGCGAGGAGAACATCCCCCCGGGCCGGGTGAAGCGGGCGGCGGGCGGGACGGAAGCGGCGGGGGTGGCCGCCGCGGTGCGTTCGTCGGGGTCGTCGTCGCCGTTGCCGGGCAGCCCCGTCGGGGCGGGTGCCTGGGAATCGGCGGCCGCGGCGGTGGCCGCGGCGGGGTCGGTGGTCGGGTCGTCGGTGCGGATGGCGGCGGCGCTGGCTGCGGCCGGCGGTGTCACGTTGGTCTCCCCTCGCGGCGCGACGACCCGTGGGGTGGTCGTCGCGCTCCTGGTGTCAGTGATCGGTCCTGCGGTGATGCGGTACTCCTTTGCCCTCCGGCGGCTGACCGGAACGGATATGCCTACAGGTGTGCGAGCTTGTAGAGCACGGGCGCGGCCTGCCGGAGGGCGGCCCACTCGTCCTCGTCGAGCCCCTCGGCGAGCTCGGCGAGCCAGGCGTTGCGACGCCGGCGGCTCTCCGCCAGGATCACCTCGGCCTGCTCGGTGCTGCTGACGACCACCTGCCGGCGGTCCTCGGGGTGCGGCTCCCGTCGCACCAGGCCCTTCTCCTCCAGCATCGCGACGATCCTGGTCATCGAGGGCGGCTGCACGTGCTCCTTCCGGGCGAGCTCACCCGGCGTGGCCTTGCCGCATCGCGCGAGGGTGCCCAGCACCCCCATCTCGGTAGGGCTGAGCGACTCCTCGACACGCTGGTGACGCAGACGACGGGAGAGGCGCATGGTGGACGATCGCAGCTGACTGATCGCTGCGAGGTCCTGCTCGGACATCTCGGGCATGTTCTTTAGCCTACGTCATTACTCTCGCTAAGGAAAATGCGTTCCCCCGCGCGGCACCATCCCCACCTCCTGACCGCGCCGAGCGGCACCGTGAGCGCGATGCTGGTCGTGATCCGATCTGCACCACCCCTCAGCAGAAGGGCCGACCAGAAATGTCCGACGCCGCCGCCGAGCAGAACGACACCGGCTTCGCCCGCCTCGCCATGGTCACCATCGACTGCGCCGACCCGGTCGCGCTGGCCGCGTTCTACGGCGAGCTGCTCGGGTGGGAGACCCGGCACGTGGACGAGAACTTCGCCATCCTGGACAACCCCGAGGGCGGCAGTCCGCTGGGGTTCGGCCGGGTGCGGGGGTACCGGCCGGAGCAGTGGACCGAGCCGGACGGCGGCAAGCACTTCCATCTGGACTTCTACGTCGACGACCTGGAGCAGGCCACCGTCCGCGCGCTCGCCCTCGGCGCGACCGAGCCGCGGTACCAGCACGGCCGCACGCTGAAGGTGCTGATCGATCCGGCCGGCCACCCGTTCGGCCTAGCGCCATTGGAGTGACGCCACGACGCGGGCGCCCCATCCCCGCGTGGCGCGCCGTGTGCCGCGCCATGTGTCGCGCCGACGGTGAGGGCGCCGCACCGTCGGCCCACGGTGCGGCGCCCTCGCCGCCCGGTCAGTCCGCGCGTCCCAACAGCCCCACCAGGCGCTCCGGCGTCCGGAGCGGGGTGACCTTGTGCACGAAGCCGCGTCGCAGCTCGTGGTACGGCTCCCCGTCCCGGAAGAAATTGCGGTGCATCCGCCGGAGCTCCTCCGCCCGGTACTGGGCCAGCGGCTTGACGTCCTCGTCCTCGGTCCGGCGGCGCTTCTTCTCCAGCAGCCGGCCGGCCAGTTCCGGCGCACCGGCCAGCCGGGACGCCTCCCGGGTCACCCAGCGGCGGAACTCCGCCGCGTCACCGCCGAAGGTCCGGTCCACCAGTCCCAGCCTTCTCGCCCGCACCGCGCCGACCGGCAGGGCGGCCGAGGTCAGCCGCTCCGCCTGTTCGGCGCCGACCCGGCGTGGCAGCGTGTACGTCCAGTACTCGGAGCCGTGCAGGCCGAGCAGCCGGTAGTGCGGGTTGAGCACCACCGACTCGCGGCACCAGACCTCGTCGGCGGCGATGGCCAGCATCGCCCCGCCCGCGGCCGCGTTCCCGGACAGCGCCGAGACGGTCAGCTTGTCGGTGGTGGTGAGCACGGCCTCGACCAGGTCGTCCATCGCGATGATGTTCTCCCAGGACTCCAGCGCCGGGTACGAGCCCCCCTCGATCACATTGAGGTGGATGCCGTTGGAGAAGAAGTCCCGGGCCGCACCGAGCACCAGCGCCGCGGTCGGCCGGTCCACCGCCGCCTGGTAGGCGGCGAGCAGCCGACGGCACTGGTCGGTGCTCATCGCCCCGCCGGGGAAGGAGAATTCGAGGAACCCGACCTCGTCCTGCTCGTGGTACCGGATCTCCGACCAGGTCTCCCGGCGGGCCGCGTCGACCGGGCTGACCGGCACCTCCCGGACCCCGTACAGCTTCTCGGCCAGCACGGCCGCGGCCGGCCGCGTGAAGGTCGCCGGCCCGCCCGGGGTGCGGCGCGGACGCAGCTGCGGGATCCAGACCGCGCCGTCCACGGTGGCGCGGCAGATCGCGCCGTCCCGGACGGCGATCACCGCGCCGGGCCTGCTGCCGCGCAGCTGGTCCTCGGGGTGGCCGCCGTGCAGGAAGTACTCGCGCCCGTAGAGCTCGTCCAGCACGCCCGGCTGCGAGTCGCCCGCACGCAGCTTGCGCAGCACGGTGTCGGTGTCGTCGACGGCCCAGTCGATCCGGCGGATCTCCTGCGTGAGGAAGGGCCGCTGCCGGCCGCGGATGTCCGGCCGGTCGTAGTCCAGCGGCTCGGGGGTGAAGAGGCCGCCCTCGAACCGCCGCACCGCCAGCAGCACGGCCTCCACGGCCGCGTCGGCAACCTCGCACCGGTACAGCTCACTCTTTCCGCACTCCGGCACCTGGAAGTTGACGGACGCCCAGATGTCCCCGGCGTCCATCTCCCCCACCGCCTGGAGGACGGTCACGCCCCAGCGCTCCGCGCCCCCGATGATCGCCCAGTCGAGCGAGGACGGACCGCGGTCGCCCTTGGGACCGGGGTGCACGATCAGGACGGTCCGGGTGGACCAGATGTCCTCCGGGATCGCCCTGGTGAGCATCGGGCAGACGATCAGCTCGGGGTCGGTCCAGGTGACGGAGGCCCTCATCTGATCGTCACCGAGGGCGAGTTGGACGCCGACCTTATGGCCCCGCTCGCGGAGCTCGGTGTGGATCCGCTGGGTCAGGCTGTTGAACGCGTCGGCGATCAGGAGAATGCGCAAGGGTGCCTCCAGGCAGTGACGGATGTCAGTGCGCGGAGGCGATGCGACCAGGATCCGGAAACACCCGACGACTACGGTCGGCGCTGTCCGGCCCGGTTTTCGCGAACCGCGCATACCTTGTTTTCGGCAGCCCGCGAACCCTGCTTGAACTCCTCACGACCCCCTGTTCCCGCAAAGCGCCCCGCGCGCCCCGTCTCAGCGCGGAAAGGCGCGGCGGGCCCGCCAGGTGGTGTGCTCGCGTGAGACCGCGTCCTCCGCCTCCGCGGCCAGCCGGCCCCAGCGCGCCTCGGCGTCCGGAGCCTTCAGGTCGAGGTCGGAGAGCTGGTTGCCGACGTTCTCCAGCTCACGCGCGGCCAGTTGGTACGCGGCGGCCAGCGGACGCAGTTGCTTCAGCTGGGTCCAGGCGATCACCGCCGCGGCCGCGGCCGAGCTGGCGCCGAAGATGTGCACCGGCAGCGCGCCGACCGCCTGCGCGATCGCCGCCGCCGCACCGACGATGATCAGCGTGGCGATGCCCAGCCCCCAGGACACCGCCTGCGACTCGCACGCCTCGGCCCGCGAGCGGTACCAGGTGCGCTGGCCCTCGACCCGGGTGCGCAGATAGAGCGTTCGGCGTGCGATCAGGCTGTCGGACCGGACCCGGCGCATCTCCGCGGTGATCTCCGGAACGGTGCCCGGCGGCACGATCTCCGGGTCCTCGAAGGCCCTTAGCACGTCCTCCAGTTGGAGCAGGTAGCCGTGGTCCACCTCCGCCGACTCCGCCTCGCCGTCGAACGGCCGCGCCCGCATCGAGTACTTCCAGGCCAGCGTCTTCACCGACTCGGCCGCCGCCCTGGCCTCGTACCAGCGCCCCTGCGGGTTGCCGCGCCGCAGCCGGGACCAGAAGTAGCCCGCGACGAGGAACGCCACCACCGAGAAGAGCGGCGTGATGTCGCTGTCCCCCCGGTGCTCGGGCCCCGGCAGCGAGCCCACCACCGCCGCGACCACCAGCATCGCGATCAGCCCCCGGTACCAGCGCAGCGTCTCGCGCTGGCCGTCCAGGGACGCCTTGTCGGCCGTCCAGAACAGCTCAGGCAGCAGCTTCGCCTCGTCTCCCCCGGGCGGATCCTGTTGCACCATCGGCCGCGCCCCCTCCACGTCTCCCGTCCAGGCAGTATGCCCGCCGTCAACTTCCCTACACAGGGACCTTTTTGGAACTCCCCGTCAACCGGCGGTTGTCCACCCGCCCGGCGACCACTACTGCACCAGGTAGAGGGCGGGCCCACTCGGGCAGGCGTCGTACTGCGCCGTACCGACCATGGTGATCGTCGAGCCGTTGTCGGTGATGATCTTCAGGGCGCTGATCGGCCACTTGGTGGAGTTGTCCAGCAGGAAGGCCGCCGGCCGGCCCGGCGCACCCACCACCGTCTGCCCGACGAACAGCGAGGCCCCGTAGGGGATGCTGTAGAAGACCTCGGGGGTGGTGAGGACGAAGTTCCTGGTCACGTCCTGGATCGGCGGGAGACCGGCGGACTGCAGCCGCAGGCCTCCGTCGATGAACGCCGGCGGCAGACCGGGCACCTGGATGCCATAGCCTTCGAACACCCGGGCGACCTGGCCGGGAGCCATCGATGCGCAGGACCGACCCGCCGACACGTCCACGCCCGCATGCGCGAGGCCGGTCGGAGCGACGGGGCTGGCGGTCGCGTTGACGATGTCGACCGGGACGACGCCGCATCGGCCGCCGACCGGAGCGACCGCGTGCCGGTCCGGCCGCGAGACCAGCCCCGGCCCTTCGACCACGGACCGCGGCATGGCGACATCGGCGAAGGTCCGGGACGAGAAGTCGGGCGAGAGGAAGGTCAGCCTGGAGTCGGGGCCGTCGGAGTGCGCCACGATCCACGAGTCCAGGGCGTCGCTGTACTGCAGGTCGACGCTGTAGTAGTTGCCGATGCCGTTGTACGCCGTGTGGTTGGCCGCCGTCCGGGGCTGGAAGCCGCCGGCGGTCAGCTCCTCCACCCCGGACTGGAAGCCCGGATCGGCGGACCGCAGGAGGTACTGGCCCGCGCCTTCGGGGAAGCCCTGGCCGTTCTTCGGCGAGGAGGCCGCCCCGGTGGTGTCGGTGTACATGAGGTAGAAGCGCCCGTCCAGGTACGAGACGGCCGGCTGGCCGGCGCCATAGCCGTTTCCGGTGTCCTGCCGGTAGGCCGGGGTGACGATCGGCGCACCCCCGTTGGCCCTGGTCCAGTTGATGCCGTCGGCGCTGGTGGCGACCCCGATCCCGGTGGACGCCCCCCGGCCCGCGCAGGCCGCCGTAGTACAGGTAGTAGATGCCGTTGACCCTCAGCACCGACGGATCGCAGGTGTGCTGCCCGTCGAAGGTCGCCCCGCCGGTGGGCGAGAAGACCACCTGGTAGGGGGCGTTGCTGCCGCGGGCGTGGAACGGGCCGTCCAGCGAGGACGACTCGGCGTAGAAGATGTGGTCGCCCGGGTGGGCCGCGTCCGACCCGCACCACCACATCCGGTACAGCCCGTCCCGCATCACCGAGGGAACGTAGTTGTAGACGCCTCCCGCGTCGACCGACCCGGGGCTGGTGCGGGCTGCACTCACCGTCAACTGGCCCGGCAAGACGCCCTGTTCGGCCGCCTCGCCTACCCCCGGCGAGCCCGCCGGCACCCCGCACAACACTGCGAGGACGGCAACCGTCCGCCGCGCCCGCCGGATCCACCCACGCACCATCAGGCCTCCCCGGGCAAGAAGCATCCGCTTCGGCACTGCCACGGCCGAATGTAGCCACCGATCGCGTCGGCCCACCAGGGCGCCTGCCCGGGGGCAGGTCCGCCCGGCGGACAACCGCCTTGGCCGTCAACGCGGTTGCCGCCGAACCGGGCCGGCGTTCCACCGCACAGGTGATGTGCGCACGGCTCCGCCCCGCGCGTCCCACCCGACGGACGCCCGGACTGCTAGGGATGGCGTCATTCCGCCCTCTCCCGTGGGCGGTGGATGCCGGACCGGTGGAGGACGCAGATGAGCGTGGCACAGCGCGTGACAACGGGCGGGACCCCGGGGGACCAGAACGATGACGACGACATCTCGGACGTCTACCCGGACGACCGCCAGTGGGTCGACACCCGCATCCAGCTGATCCGGGAGAAGCTTCAGCCCCTGAAGACGCCGGTGCAGCGGATCCCGCTGCCACCGAAGCTCGCGGGACTGGAGCTGCACATCAAGAAGGAGTCCGAGCAGCCCTCCGGCAGCCACAAGCACCGCCTCGCCGAGGCGCTGCTCACCAACGCCCTCGCCAGCGGGCAGCTGACCGCCAAGACGCCCGCGATCGAGGCGTCCAGCGGCTCGACCGCCGTCTCCGAGGCGTGGTACTGCCAGCAGCTCGGCATCGAGTTCTACGCGGTGGTGCCGGAGAGCACCTCGAAGGAGAAGCTGGAGCTGATCAAGCAGTACGGCGGCACCCCGGTCCCGGTGAAGGGCGACATCGTCGCCCAGGCCCAGGCGTTGGCGGTGACGAAGAAGGGCTACTTCCTGGACCAGTTCACCTATGCCGAGCGGGCCTACGACTGGCGCGGCGAGCACGGCCTCGCGCCGGAACTGCTCGGCGCGGTGCCGGAACTGGACTGGTTCGTCATGGGCGCGGGCACCGGCGGCACGGCGACCTCGGTGGGCCGCTACGCCAGGTACGCCCAGACCAGGCTGCGGGTCTGCGTCACGGACCCGGACCACTCGGCGTACTTCCGCGGCTGGCGCGACGACGACCGCACGGTGAAGGACCAGGGTTCGCGGATCGAAGGGATCGGCCGGCCGGAGGTCGAGCCGTCGTTCCTGTTCCCCATGGTCAACCGGATGATCCAGGTGCACGACGCGGCGTCCGTGGCGACCATGCGGGTGGCCGCCGACGCCGGGTGGGGCATCAAGGCCGGGCCGTCGACCGGCACCGGCCTGTTCGGGGCGATCCGGATCCTGCTCACGATGCAGGAGAGCGGCCGGAGCGGAAAGGTCGCCACCCTGATGTGCGACTCCGCCGACCGCTACCAGAAGGAGTACTACGACGACGCCTGGCTGAAGGAGAAGGGGATCGACTACAAGCCCTGGGTCCCCACCATCGAGGAGTTCTTCAAGACCGGCGGCTGGCACCCGCCCGTCGACGTCGAGCCCACGCCCCGGCCGGCCACCGTCCTCTGGAACATGTGACGCGACCCGCCGCCGGAAACCGCTACTCGGGCCGACCGCGAACGCCGTGAGCCCTCCCGCGCGACGCGCGGGAGGGCTCACGAAGGACGTAGGCGTCAGAGCAGGCCGAGGGCCGGCATCAGGTAGTAGAAGGCGAAGACCGCCGCCACCCCGTAGAGCGGCACCGGGACGCTCCGGCCGCGGCCGGCGGCGAGGCGCAGCACGCAGAAGGTGATGAAGCCGAAGCCGATGCCGTTGGTGATCGAGTAGGTGAAGGGCATCATCACGATGGTGACGAAGGCCGGGATCGCGATCGTGTAGTCGGCCCAGTCGATCTCCTTGATCGAGTTGGCCAGGATCAGGAAGCCGACCGTGACCAGGGCCGGGGTGGCGGCCTGGGCGGGGACCATGGTGGCGAGCGGGGTGAGGAAGAGCGCGACCAGGAAGAGCGCGCCGGTGACGATGGACGCGAACCCGGTGCGCGCGCCCTCACCGACGCCCGCCGTCGACTCGACGAAGCAGGTGTTGGCGGAGGAGGAGGTCGCGCCGCCGGCGGCGGTGGCGATGCCGTCCACCATCAGGATCTTGTTGATGCCGGGCAGGTCGCCCTTCTCGTCCAGCAGGTGGGCCTCGTCGGCGACGCCGAGGATGGTGCCCATCGCGTCGAAGAAGCAGGACATCAGGACGGTGAAGACGAACAGGATCCCGGTCAGGACCCCGACCTTCTCGAAGCCGCCGAACAGGCTCACCTTGCCGACCAGGCCGAAGTCGGGCGCGGCGACCGGGTTGCCGGGCCAGGACGGGACGGTGAGGCCCCACTTCAGGGCGGGGACGTCGGCGATCTTGTCGATGACCACGGCGAGGCCGGTCATCGCCACGATGCTGATCAGGATCGCGCCGGGCACCTTGCGGACCAGCAGGACCAGGGTCAGCAGCAGGCCCAGCACGAAGATCAGCACGGGCCAGCCGAGGAGGTGCCCGTTGGCGCCGAGCTGGAGCGGGACGGTGGTGTGGGCGGCGTCCGGGATGCGGCTGACGAAGCCGGAGTCGACCAGCCCGACCAGGCTGATGAACAGACCGATACCGATCGCGATGGCCTTGCGCAGGCCGAGCGGCACGGCGTTCATGACCCGCTCGCGCAGACCGGTGGCGACCAGCAGCATGATCGCGAAGCCGGCCAGGACCACCATGCCCATGGCGTCCGGCCAGGTCATCTTGGGGGCGAGCTGGAGGGCCACGATGGTGTTGACGCCGAGGCCGGCCGCCAGACCGATCGGGACGTTGCCGATCACACCCATCAGCAGGGTGGTGAGGCCGGCGGTGAGCGCGGTGGCGGTGACCAGCTGGGCGCTGTCCAGGTGGGCCCCGGTCATGTCCGTGGCGCTCGCCAGGATGATCGGGTTGAGCACCAGGATGTACGCCATCGTGAAGAAGGTGGCGACACCGCCCCGGATCTCGCGCGGCAGGCTGGAGCCGCGCTCGGAGATGCGGAAGAAGCGGTCCAGGGTGCCGTTCGGGGGAGTGGGCACCGTGGGGGCAGGCTCGGGCGACTCGGTGGTCGGCTGGGCCGTTGACATGGGCGTGCGTCCTCTTGTGGGGGCTGAGGAGAGGGGAGACACCCGGAGCGACGGTGGCCGGGCGGCCCGGCGGGGCGGACGCAGACACAGTCGCGCTGAGCATGGCACGGCCAACCGGAACCTCAAGTATGAATTCCCCGATCGCACACGCGCTATCTTCGCGCGTAGAACGACGGGGCCCGGCGGGGTCTCGGACAACCGGGCGCCGCCCCGTACGCTAGGCCCCATGCCCAAGACGCCACTGCACCCCTCTCCCCCGCCGCTGGAGGCCAACGACGTCGCCATCGTCGGCGGCGGCACGGTGCTGTGGTTCGTCGCCTTCCTGGTGCTGCTCCCCTTCCAGGGCACCCTCTCCGAGCAGGGCCACGGCAACTGGCCGTGGATCTGCCTGTCCGGCGCCGTCCTCGGCCTGATCGGCCTCTGGTACTGCCGCGCCCGCCGGGCCGCGATCGCCCGCGACCGCGCCGCCGCGGCCGGGGCGGAGGCCGGACAGGCCGACGGGGAGAACGGCCAGAACCCGGCCACCCGGTCGGACTGAATAGTCCTTTAGTAGCACGCACCGGACATAAGGCGCCCGTAGAGTCGGTGCCATGACGCACCCAGCGCATCCCGAGGAAGAGACGCCCGGAGACCGGCCCGACGGCGCCCACCCACTCGGGCTGCTGCCCGGTCGGCGAGGCGGGCTGACCTCCGCCGAGGTCGCCGAACGGGTCGCGCGGGGGGACGTCAACGACGTGCCCGTCCGGTCCAGCCGTTCCACCCGGGAGATCGTCCGGGCCAACGTCTTCACCCGGTTCAACGCGCTCATCGGCGTCATGTTCGGGATCATCCTGATCGTCGGACCGCTCCAGGACGGCCTGTTCGGCCTGGTGATCGTGGCCAACACGGCGATCGGGATCATCCAGGAACTGCGCGCCAAGAAGACCCTGGACAGCCTCGCGCTGATCGGCGAGGCCAGACCGCAGGTCCGCCGGGACGGCACGGTCCAGCAGATCGCCGTCGGCGGGATCGTGCTGGACGACACCGTGCTGCTCGGCATCGGCGACAAGGTGATCGTCGACGGCGAGGTCACCGAGGCCGACGGCCTGGAGATCGACGAGTCCCTGCTCACCGGCGAGCCCGACTCCGTCCTCAAGCAGCCCGGCGACCAGGTGATGTCCGGCAGCTTCGTGGTGGCCGGCGCGGGCGCCTTCACCGCCACCAAGGTCGGCCGCGCGGCGTACGCGGCGCAGCTGGCCGAGGAGGCCAGCCGGTTCACCCTGGTGAAGTCGGAGCTGCGCAGCGGTATCAACAGCATCCTGCGGTTCATCACCTGGCTGCTGGTGCCGACCGCGATCGGGCTGATCATCAGCCAGCTGGCGGTCGAGGGGCGCGACTGGCGGGAGGCCGTTCGCCGGATGGTGGCCGGCATCGTGCCGATGGTGCCCGAGGGGCTGGTCCTGCTGACCTCCGTCGCCTTCGCGATCGGGGTCGTCCGGCTCGGCCGCAAGCAGTGCCTGGTGCAGGAGCTGCCCGCGATCGAGGGGCTGGCCCGGGTGGACACCGTCTGTCTGGACAAGACCGGCACCCTCACCGAGGGCGGCATGGACGTCATCGACCTGCGCGTCCTGGCCGACGGCCAGGGCGGCCAGGACGCGCAGGAGGACCAGGAGGACCAGGAGGACCAGGCCGGCCGGAGCGGCCAGGGCCGCCCGGACGAGGCGGAGACGATCAAACGGGCGCTCGCGGTGATGGCCGGCGCCGACGCCCGGCCCAACCCGTCCATGCAGGCCGTCATCGACGCCTACGGCAGCGGCGACGGCGCCGGCAGCGGCGACGGAAACGGCACCGGCGGCAACACCGCGGCCGGCGGCTGGCGCGTGATCGAGGCGATGCCGTTCTCCTCCGCCCGCAAGTGGAGCGGCGTACAGCTGCTGGAGCCGCAGGGCGGCGAGGCCAGCTGGCTGCTCGGCGCGCCCGACGTCCTGCTGCCCGCCGGGCACCCCGCCCTCGCCGAGGTGGACGAGCTGGGCGCCAAGGGCCTGCGGGTGCTGCTGCTCGGCCGCACCACCGTCCCGCTGGACGCCCCGGACCCGGCCGCCGACCTCCGGCCGCTCGCCCTGGTGGTGCTCCAGCAGCGGCTGCGCGAGGACGCCGCCGACACCCTGCGCTACTTCGAGGGGCAGCAGGTCCAGGCCAAGGTGATCTCCGGCGACGCCGCCGTCTCGGTCGGCGCGGTCGCCTCCCACCTCGGCCTGCCCGGCGCCGACCACCCGATGGACGCCCGGACGCTGCCCGCCGAGCCGGAGGAGTTCGCCGACGCCGCCGAGCGGACCACCGTCTTCGGCCGGGTCACCCCGCAGCAGAAGCGCGAGCTGGTCGGCGCCCTGCAGTCGCGCGGGCACACCGTGGCGATGACCGGCGACGGCGTCAACGACGTGCTGGCGCTCAAGGACGCCGACATCGGCGTGGCCATGGGCACCGGCAGCGACGCGACCAAGGCCGTCGCCCAGATCGTGCTGCTCGACGACTCCTTCGCCACCCTCCCCTCGGTGGTCGCCGAGGGCCGCCGGGTGATCGGCAACATCGAGCGGGTGGCCGGCCTCTTCCTGGTGAAGACGGTGTACTCGGTGCTGCTCGCCCTGCTGGTGATCTGCGCCCACTCGCCGTACCCGTTCCTCCCCCGCCACTCCACCGTGCTCTCCACCCTCACCATCGGCGTGCCGGCCTTCTTCCTGGCGCTCGCGCCCAACAGCGAGCGGGCCAGGACCGGCTTTGTGAAGCGGGTGCTGCGGCTGGCCGTCCCGGGCGGGATCATCGCCGGTACCGCGACCTTCACGGCGTACGCGCTGGCCCGGTCCGACCACGCCACCGACCTCAAGGCCGACAGCAGCGTCGCCACCCTGACGCTGTTCCTGGTCGCGATCTGGGTGCTGGCGATCGTGGCCCGCCCGTACAACTGGTGGCGGCTGCTGCTGATCGGGACGATGGGCGGGGCGTTCGCCCTGGTGCTGCTGGTGCCCTGGCTGTCGGACTTCTTCCAGCTCTCGCTGGTCGGCACCCGCGACCCGCTGGTCGGCGTCGGCATCGCCGTGACGGCCGGTCTGATGCTGGAAGTGGTCTGGCGGATCATGCGGCGGAAGTCGGCCGAATAGCGGATGATGGCCCCGGGAAGGGGGCCGAATGGCGCGCGGTGGCAGGGAGCTGGAGGCGTTCACCGCCTTCCTCGGCGGAGTGCTGACGGTCGGGCTGCTGGCCCTGGCGCTGGCGGGGATCGGCGCGCTGATCGAGCCGGCCCCCTGGCAGCGGGACGCGGCCAAGGTGCTGATGGTGACGGCCTGGCTGAGCAGCACGGTCGGGATCTACCGCCGGCTGCTGCCCCGGGCCGGCCGGCGCCGCCCCGGGCCGGGAGACGACCGGCCGTAGGGCCAGGGCACCGAGGCCGACCGGCGCGGCAGTTGACCGGCCCGGTGCGCCAGGAACCGCCAGGAGCCCGCGTCAGCCCTCGAAGTCCCGGGCGGCGGACAGCTCGTAGGCCCGGTCGGGCTCGGTGAGCGCGGCCAGCACCTCGAACCGGCGGTGCCACTGACCGACCGACCAGGCCAGACCGGCCGCCAGCCCCTCCGGAGTGGCGGCGTGCAGCAGCCCGGGCACCGGCGGCAGCTCGAACTCGTCGTCCTCGTCCGCCGCTTCGGCCTCGTCCGGGTCGTACGGCGCCTCGGGGGTGTCCGCCGAGGTGTCCCAACGCCAGTCCACGGCCGCCTCGTTGCCGTCCGGGCCGACCACCAGCAGCTCGTCGTGCTCCTCGTAGGCGACCGGGCAGCCGGGCAGCAGCTCGCGGACCACGGCCGGAACGCGGTGCAGCCGGCCCTCGGAGAGCACCCGGCCGCCGGCCACCTCGCTGGCGAGCGAGACGTGCAGCCGCTCGGCGAGGTCGGCCGCGAGTGCCGGGGCCACCGGCAACAGCGGGTACGGGTGCAGCAGTTGGACCAGGTCGGGGGCGTCGGCGACGACCGCCTCGGTGGCGTCGACGATCACCGTGTGCGCCGGGCGGCGGCCGGTGTCCGGATCCAGTGGCGGCAACGCCCGCACCACGTCCAGCGGGTCGATCCGCTCGACCGGCACACGGGCCAACGCGCTGTGGATACCGTGCAGTTGGCGGTGGCCGATCTCGGACGCCGGGTCGACGAGCCGGTCCAGCACCTCGTCCGGGCCGTGCGGTTCGGCCAGCAGCGCGGTCAGCGTGGTGCGCACGCCGAGCGCGTGCAGGAACTGCTCGTCCAGGCTGGTCCTGGCCTCCTCGTAGAGGCCGCGCAGCAGCGGGTCGGCCCCGGCCGCGCGCAGACCGGCCGGCTCCCGGCCGTCCAGCACCGGGTGGTCGCGCAGCCACCAGGCCGTGTACGGCGGCAGGTCGGTGTAGGAGCCGTCCGGCAGCAGGGTGCGGACGGGGTTGACCACCGCGTCCCGGTACGGCGGCCGGGCGAGCGCGGCCAGCGCCTGCGGCCAGGCGTCGTCGTCCACCAGGTCGAGGTCGCGGACGGCCAGCAGTTCGGCGGCGACCGGCGGGACGCCCGCGGTGTCGGCGTCGTCGGCGTGCAGCGCCTCCAGGGCGTCCTCGGCCCATTCGGCCAGCCCGTCGGGCGCCTCGTCGAGCAGCCCGGTGGGGTGGCCGCCGGCGGCGCGGTCGGCGGGGACGGTCGGGTCGAGCCGCTCCAGGTCGTCCGGGTCGAGCACCACGTCCTCGGCCCTGACCAGGACGAAGTCGGCCAGCACGCCGACGGCGGTGAGGACTTCGGGGCCCCAGCGGTCCAGCAGCTCGTCGTCCACCCACCCGGCCTCGTCCTCCCGGGCGAGGGCCGCGAACGGGCTGTCGGGCAGGATCAGCTCGCCCGCGCGGGCCGGCTCGCCCTCGTCGTCCAGCAGCGCCAGCCGGGCCAGCCACGGGTGTTCCCCGGCCGCCGGGGCGGCCGCCCTGACCAGGGCGAGCACCGAGTCGGCGAGGTCCACGGCGGCGTCCAGGTCGTCCTCGGCCAGCTCGTAGGAGCGGGCGACGGCGGCCCGCACCTCGGGGGTGTCCAGGACGCCGGCCGGGGTGGCGGTGGCCGCACCGAGCCTGGCGAGCAGCGGGTGGGCCGCCTCGGGGTGGGCGAGCCGCAGGTCGAGCAGGGCGAGCGCGCCGGCCAGCGACTCGGGGTAGCCGGGGTAGGCGGCCCAGTCGGCGTCCTCGGAGGGCAGCAGGACGCGGCGCGGACCGGTGACCGTCCGCCCGTCGGCGAGCGGGACGGGCAGCGCGCCGAGCGCCTCCGGGTCGGCCGCGCCGAGCGCCGCGTACAGGTTGCGCCACCAGGCGGGCTCGCGGTCCAGACCGCCGAGCTGGTCGACCACCTCGGCGAGCGGGACCCGGCGCACGTTCAGCACCCGCAGCTCGCTGCGGCGCTCCAGGCCGGCCGGCAGCAGCCCGGGGAAGATCGGCGCCAGCGCCTCGACCACCGAACCGTCCGCGCCCTCCAGCAGCGTGGCGTCCCGGGGGCGCAGCGCGGGCGTGCCCTCCTCGACGGGCGTCGGGTGCGGCAGGAACGGCGTGCCGGGCAGCCGGCCGAGGACGGCGGCCCGCAGCGCGTTGTCCAGCGCGCCCTGGCCCAGCGGGCCGGGGACGAGGCCGAGCGAGCCCAGGTCGCCGCCACGGGCGCGCAGCAGGTCGGCGTAGCAGTCGGCGGCGCGCTCGGTGAGGAAGTCGGCGAGCGGGCCGGGGGCGACGTGCCGACGGGTGGAGTCCAGCGGGTAGGAGGCGATCAGCAGCGCGGGCAGACCGAGCGGCTCGTCGCTGGGGGTGGGGGCGTGCAGCACCGGTTCGATGCCGGTCGGCTGCGGGGTGCCGTCGGCGGCGACCGGGACGGCCCAGGTCACCGTCCAGTGCGGGCGGGCGCGTTCCTCGGTGGGGCGGTCGGCGAGCAGCGCGGCGTCCAGCGGGCCGGAGGCTCCGGCGGTCTGCCAGACGGTCCGCCGGGACCGCCCGCCGGCGTCGTCGGTGACGGTGACCTCGACGACCCCGTCCGGGCGCGGCTCGGCGGCGGAGCGGGTGAGCGTGCGGGTGCCGTCCGGGGTCTCCACCACGACCTCGGCGAGGCCGGGGAGGGTGAGCAGCAGGGCGTCGTCGATACCGGCCAGCAGCCGGCGGGTGAGGTCCTCGGCGGCGGCGTCGCGCAGCGGCAGGACGACCACGGTGTCGTATCCGTCGGGGGCCGGGCCCTCGGCCGCGAACGGCAGCCGCAGCAGCGGCACATGGCCGTCCCGGCGGCGCAGCTCCTCGGCCAGCGCGGGCTGCTCCTCGGCCAGCGCGCGGGCCTCGCCCAGCGACCAGCGCACCCCGCCTGCGGCGCCGAGCACGGCGGGCTCGTCGGTCACGGCGAGGACGGCGGCGAAGCCGACGCCGAACCGGCCGACGGTGGGCGCCTCGGGGCCGGCCGCGTCCCGCTTGGACGAGGCGCGCAGGGTGGACAGCGACTCGACGGCGGCGGCGTCCAGCGGGGCGCCGGTGTTGGCCGCGGCGAGCACACCACCGGCGAAGGTGAGCCGCAGCCGGCCGGGACCGCCGCCGGCCCGGACGGCGGCGTCGGCGGCGTTCTGCGCCAACTCGACGACCAGCCGGTCGCGGTAACCGCCGAGGGCGAGCTCCTCCTCGGCGTTGGCGTCCTCCCGGAACCGGGCCGGGGAGGCGGCCCAGGCGTCCAGCACCCGGCGGCGCAGCCCGGCACTGCCGAAGAGGTCCGCGAGGTGTCCGCCCGTGCCGCTGCCGATGATCCGAGGTTCCACTGGACCTGCCACCTTCCGCCGCCCTGTACTTCGTACGGGGGCATTCTTCCCTGCCCCGGGCAGTGCTCCCGACCGCGACGGGCTCCGGCACACCGGCCGCGCCCCCGGGGGCCGCACCCGCCGGGCCGGACACGCCGCGGCCCGCCGCACCTCGGGGGTGGGCGGGCCGCGGGCGGTACGGGCTCAGGAGTGACCGAGCTCCTCGGCGGGGGCGTCCGGCTCGACCGAGCCCGACAGGCGGTCCGGGTGGAGCTGCAGCGGCTCGACCACCAGCTCGTCCAGGATCAGCTCGGACGGCGCCGGCGGGGCCGGGATGACGGCGGCCTCGGAGTGCCCGCCGCAGCCGTACGCGAAGGAGACGATCTGGCCGTCGGCCGGGCCGAACTCGTTGCCGCAGACGCCGAAGGCCTGGCCGAGCGAGCCGCCGATCGGGATCAGGAAGCCGCAGCTGTTGCAGGAGGCGGGGGCGGCCTGTGCCATCGGGGTCTGCGCGCCGTGCGTCTTCTCCCAGCGGTCGGCGGCGAGGTGCAGGCCGAGCCGGGAGAGCACCCGGCTGCGGCCCAGGCCGAGCTCCTCGGCGACGGCGCTGATCTGGGCGCGGGCCGGGGCGGGCTGGATGTGCGGGTCGGTGACGACCACGTCCTCCTCGGCCGCCAGCGCGACCGCGGAGTTCGGCGCCAGTTCGTCCTCGCCGGTCCAGCCCGGCTCCAGGCGCAGGTCGTCGGCGTCGGTGGGGAGCAGGTCGCCCGGGCCCATGTCGCCGGGGCGCAGCCGCTCGCTCCACGGCACCCACTGCGGTGCGAGGACGGCGTCCGGACCGGGCAGCAGCACGACCTCGTCCAGGGTGACGTTCTTGGCGCGCGGGGCGCGGGCCACGGTGACGGCCCAGTGCCAGCCTCGGTAGGCGGCGTCGAGGCACTCGAAGGTGTGGGTGACGACGCGGTCGGCGTCCGCCTGGACACCGAGGTGCGCCCCTACGGTTTCCGGTCCGACGGCCTCGTCCGCTGCCTGCCGGGCGAGTTCGACGGCCTCGGCACAGAGCCGATCGGGGGTACGGCTTCGCATCGCAGCACTCACGGCGTCGATTCTCTCCCAGTTCTTCTGTTGCCCACGGCGTGTTGCATGGTCCGTCGCGGCTTGGTGTCCCTCGTCCATTCTGCGCGACCACGGGCCGCTGCGGGTACCGGCCGCGCCGCCCGTCCGTCCGGCCGGCACCGGCGGGGCCTTCGGGCGGACCTTGGGCAGGCTACCCGCCGGGCGGCCACCCGGCACAGTCCGGGGCGTCCGCCGGGGCCGATCGGGCCGCGCCGAGCGGAGCGGAATCCCGCGTTGCGTTCCCGATTCTGGGGCAGGATGGGCTTGTGGCGGACGAACACCCGTCGCAGCACGCACTGCGCCCCTCGCAGGCAGGCAGCCCCGACGAGGCGGACGCCGTGCCGCGACAGCAGTCTTCGGCCCTCGGCGCGGGTGAACCGCCGCCAGTGGGCGCATCCGGGGCGCCCGCACCCGGCCGGCGCCCTGCGGGCTCTCCCGCGGATCCGGCGGATCCCGCCGCGCCGGACGGGACCGACGAGGCCGACGGGGCCGACGCGACCGAGGGACCCCGCCGCAACTTCCTGGTCCGCTCCGCCTCCGCCGCCGGCGTCCAGACCGGGCGGGTGGTGCACGGCACCGGCCGCCGGATCCGCAAGGCGACCTCCGCCGAGGGCGCCGGCGAGTCGGGCCTGGCCAAACTGATCGAACTGCACGCGCTGAACTCCTTCGGCGACATGCTGATCACCGTCGCGCTGGCGTCCACCATCTTCTTCTCCGTGCCGACCGGCGAGGCCCGTGGCCGGGTGGCGCTCTACCTCCTGATCACCATGGCGCCGTTCGCCGTCCTGGCCCCGGTGATCGGCCCGCTGCTGGACCGGCTGCCGCACGGCCGCCGGGCCGCGATGGCGATGTCGATGCTGGCCCGCGCGGTGCTGGCGTGGACGATGGCGAGCACGATGGCGGGCGGTGGGCTGGCCCTCTACCCGGAGGCGCTGGGCGTCCTGGTGGCGTCCAAGGCGTACGGGGTGGTGCGCAGCGTCGTGGTGCCCCGGCTGCTGCCGAGCCGGCTGTCGCTCGTGAAGGCCAACTCCCGGGTCACCCTGGCCGGGCTGCTGGCCACCGGCGTCGCGGCGGGGGTGGGCGGGCTGCTTCATCTGATCGGCCCGGGCTGGCCGCTGCGCGGCGCCTTCCTGGTCTTCGTGATCGGCACCCTGATGGCCTTCCACCTGCCGCACGCGGTGGACTCCGCCAAGGGCGAGCAGCGCGCCGTCCTGCACGCCGAGGCACCCGGGGGCACCCTGCCGCCCGCCGACGGCGGGGCCGCCGCCGTACAGCCGCCGAAGGCCACCCTGCGCACGGTCGGCCCGTCGGTGATCCTCGCGCTGCGGGCGATGTCGGCGCTGCGCTGGCTGGTCGGCTTCCTGGTGATGTTCCTGGCGTTCCTGCTCCGTGACGATCCGGTCGGCGGCCTGCGGCCGACCCTGGCGCTCGGCCTGGTGGCGCTGGCGGCCGGGACGGGCAACGCGCTGGGCTCGGTGCTGGGTTCGTGGCTGCGCACCCGGGGCACCGAGGCGACGATCACCGCGATGATCCTGCTGGCGACCTGCGCGACGGCCGCGGCCGCGCTCTGGTACGGCGTGGTGACGGTGGTGGTGGTCGCCGGGGCGGCCGGGGTGGCGGCCTCGCTGGGCAAGCTGGCGCTGGACGCGCTGATCCAGCGGGACGTCCCGGAGGCGGTGCGGACCTCGGCCTTCGCCCGCTCGGAGACGCTGCTCCAGCTGTCCTGGGTGGCCGGCGGCGCGGTCGGCATCCTGCTGCCGCTGGACGGCGCGCTGGGGCTCTCGGTGGCCGCCGGGGTGGTCGGCGTGGTGCTGCTCTGGACGGTCCGCAGCCTGTTCAAGGTGGGGCTGCGCCACCGGGCGGCCACGCCCCGGGTCGCCTGAGCGGGGCTCCCCCGCCCGGGTACAACACGCGGTTGCCGACCCCCGCGTAGCGTGACCGGCAAAGCCCGGTAGCCTCTGACGCATGAGCCTCAGCACCCGTGTCATCGCCGCCGTCGGCGCCGTCGTCGTGATCGGCGCCGGCACGGTCGGCGGGTCCATCGCCTACGCGACGGGCCAGACCGCGCCCAGCGACCACCGCGCGACCCTCACCGTCGGTACCTCCTCGACCGAGGCGGAGCCGTTCTGCTTCAACGACGGCAAGCCGCTCACGGACCAGCAGCAGGAGGACTGCCAGGACAAGGCGAGCAAGGCCCTGGACGAGGGCAGGCTCCCCAAGTCCGACGTGGTCGCCAGCGACCGGATCGGCGTCGGCGTGACCCCGACCGTCTCCGACCGCGGCTGGTGGGCGAACACCAACGGCGGCCAGACGAGCCAGGGCGGCCGCTTCATCCTGGCCTCCTCGGCCAAGAACTCGACCTTCTCGGGCATGGTGCCGGCCTCCAAGGCGCTGAACGCCTCCGGCAAGACCCTGATCACCGTGGTCGAGGCCGACCCGAAGCAGCCCGACGCCATCTACGGCGTCTGGTACTTCCAGCTGAACACCAAGGACGCCTGACGGTCACCCGATGACCGCACACGCCTTCCCCGACGAGCGGTCGAGCCCCGAGCGGGCCCGGCTGCTCGTCGTCGTCGCGGTGCCGGCCGAGGCGGAGGCGGTGCTGCGCGGCCTGGCCGGTACCGCCCGCCCGCTGCCGGTACCGGGCGGTGAACTGCACCGCGCCGAGCACTCCTCGGGCGTGACGGTGGACGTCCTGGCGGGCGGGGTCGGACCGGCCGCCGCCGCCTCGGCCGCGTCCGCCGCGCTCGGCGCCCGCCGCTACGGGCTGGCCGTCTCGGCCGGCATCGGCGGCGGTTTCGCCCCGCACGCGCCGGTGGGCGCCACCGTGGTCGCCGACGCGATCGTCGCCGCCGACCTGGGCGCCGAGACCCCCGAGGGCTTCGCCGACGTCACCGAACTGGGCTTCGGCACCGTCCGGCACACCCCGCCCGCCGCCGCCGTGGCCCGCGCCGCCGAGGCACTGGGGGCCGTCACCGGCACCGTGCTCACCGTCTCCACGGTGACCGGCGGCGCCGACCGCGCCGCGGCCCTGACCGCCCGCCACCCCCGCGCGGTGGCCGAGGCGATGGAGGGCTTCGGGGTGGCCGAGGCGGCCGCCCGGCACGGGGTGCCGGTGTTCGAACTGCGCACCGTCTCCAACCCGGTGGGCCCGCGCGACCGGGCCGCCTGGCGGATCGGCGAGGCGCTGGCCGCGCTGGAACGGGCCTTCGCCGAACTCCCGTACCCCGAGCTGCTCAAGGAGGCCGGCCGTGGCTGAACGGCTGAGCATCGCCTACTCGCCCTGCCCGAACGACACCTTCGTCTTCCACGCCTGGGCCCACGGCCTGGTGCCGGGCGCGGAGGCCCCCGAGGTCACCTTCGCGGACATCGACATCACCAACGGCCTCGCCGAACGCGGCGAGCTGGACGTCCTCAAGATCAGCTACGGCGCGCTGCCCTGGGTGCTGGACGAGTACACCCTGCTGCCCTGCGGCGGCGCGCTCGGCCGGGGCTGCGGGCCCCTGGTGCTCACCCGCCCCGGCCCCGCCGGCGAGACCCCGGAGCCGGCGGACCTCAGCGGCCGGACCGTCGCGGTGCCCTCCGAACGCTCCACCGCCTACCTGCTGTTCCGGCTCTGGGCGGCCAGGGCGGTGCCCGGCGGGCTCGGGAAGATCGTCGTCCTGCCGTTCCACGAGATCATGCCCGCCGTCCGGGACGGCCGGGTGGACGCCGGCCTGGTGATCCACGAGGCCCGCTTCACGTACCGGCAGTACGGGTTGCACAGCCTCGCCGACATGGGCGAGGCCTGGGAGCGGGAGACCGGCCTGCCGATCCCGCTCGGCGCGATCATCGCCCGGCGCTCGCTCGGCGCCGAGCGGCTGCGGGCGATCGGCGAGGCGATCCGCGCCTCCGTCCGGCAGGCCTGGGCGGACCCGCGGGCCGGCCGGGAGTACGTGCTGGCGCACGCGCAGGAAATGGATCCGGCCGTCGCGGAGCAGCACATCGGGCTGTACGTGAACGAGTTCACCGCGGACCTCGGCGAGGAGGGTTACGCGGCCGTGCGCGCACTGCTCACCCGGGCCGCCGCCGAGGGGCTGGTGCCCCCGCTCGCCCCGGGCGCGCTCGACTTCTGAGCGGTCCGACGCCCGACCGGTCCGACGCCCGACGGACCGGGCGCCCGACCAGCCGGGCGCCCGGGCGGGGCTACACGTCGAACTGGTCCGCCACCGCGCGCAGCAGGCCGGCCAGCTTCTGGCCGGTCGGCTTGGCCGGGTAACGGCCGTGCTGGAGGCCTGGCAGCACCGCGTCCAGCGTGGTGATCAGGTCCTGGACGATCGGCGCCATGTCGTCGGCGCTCTTGCGCTGGGCGGCGGCCACCGACGGCAGTGCGTCCAGCAGCTGCACGGCCATCGCCTGGTCGCCCCGGTGGCCCGCGACCACGCCGAACTCGACCCGCTGGCCCGGCTTCAGCGCGGTGACACCGGCGGGCAGCGCCTTGGTGTGGACGAAGACGTCGCCGCCGTCGTCGCGCGACAGGAAGCCGAAGCCCTTCGTCTCGTTGAACCACTTGACCTGGCCGGTGGGCATCTCGAACAGTCCTCGATGTGGGTGTGAGGGATCCCGGCCCTGGCCGGGGATCACTGGGTGGTGGGAGGGCGGGCCGACCTTCCGTGCACGCCCGGTGGGCGCTCGTGGTCAGCACGCTGTAGAAAGCAGACTAACGGTCCGTCACTGCCTCATCCGCGTTCCGCGAAAGATCCGTGCGGGGCTCTGACGGCCACGGGTGACCCGGTACTGGCATGGCCGGGGCGCGACGCGGCGCAGTCCACTGGCTCACACCCCCGGTCTGAGGAGACGGGGCGCACTTGTCGCACCCCTCGGCACAGCCTGCATACCCCCGCTCAACAGGGATCAAAACTCCCAGCTGCCGGGAAACTGCACAACGTGACCGGACCGCCCGTCCGCGAAGCGGTCCGCGGGCCGGTCGGACCGGACGCCCTGCCGGGTCGGACCGGACGCTCCGACCGACCGGTCCGGGCGCTCTGCCAGACTGGGGGAAGGACCGACCGCAGAGGAGCGACCAGAGTGAGCAGCCAGAGCGCCGACCACGGCGACGCCTACGTCAAGGCCGGAGCGATCGTCTTCGGGCTGGGCGCGCTCGCCACCCTGGTCACCTTCGTCCCGCTGTTCCTGCACCTCACCCCGCTGCCGACGGCCGCGTACTGGCTGAGCATGCTGATGCCGCTGGGCTTCCTGCTCGCCCTGGCCGGCCTGCTGCTCTCGGCCCGCGCCCAGCGCCGCCGGGTCGGGACCTGACCGCCCGGCGGCACCCGCTCCGGCCCTGGCGCTAGAGCGTCTCCGCCAGGTGCCCGGCCAGCCAGGCCGGGAACTCCGTCAGGTCGGCCAGCACCACCTCCGCACCCGCCGCCAGCAGTTCGTCCGCGCGGTAGGGGCCGGTGGCCACGCCCACCGCGACCGCGTCCGCGTGCCGGGCGCCCCGGATGTCGCCGAGGTGGTCGCCGACGTAGACCGTCGCACCGTGCTCGCGCAGCGCGTCGCCCTTGGTCTCCGCCCACAGGTCGCCGGCCAGCGCGTCGGCGTGCAGACCCGCGTGCTCCAGGTGCAGCCGGGCGTTCGGCTCGTACTTGCCCGTGATCACCGCGACCCGGCCGCCGTGCGCGCGGACCGCCTCGACCGCCGCGTGGGCGCCGGGCAGGGCGACGGTGGGGGCGAAGGCGTGCTCCTGGTAGAGCGTGCGGTAGCGGTCGGCGATGCCGGGCAGCCGGTCGGCCGGGAACCAGTTGCCCAGTTCGTCCAGGAGCGGCGGGCCGAGCCGGGTGACCACCAGGTCGGCGTCGATGTACGTGCCGGTCTCGGCCGAGAGCGCGAGATAGGTGGCCCGGATGCCGAGCCTGGTGTCGAGCAGCGTCATGTCGAGGTCGAAGCCGACGGTGAGCGGGGCGGCAGGCGGGGTCGAGGGCATACTGCCAGGTTATCCAACCCGTCCACCATGGACACGGGGGTGATTTGCCCCGGCTTCTCCGCGGAACTTAGGTTTGCCTCAGTTATCTGCGAGAGAGAGCCATGACCGACACCACCGCGCCCGGCAAACGGCGCCTGCTGCGCCGCCGCGCACTGTGGCTCGCCGCCGCGCTGACCGTGCTGGTCGCCGCGGTGCTGCTGAGCCTGGCGGTCGGCAGCCGCACCATCCCGTTCAGTGAGACCGTCGACGCCCTGCTGCACGGCGGGGACAGCACCAACGCCGTGGTCGTCCGCGAGCTGCGGGTGCCGCGGACGGTGGTCGGCCTCGCGGTCGGCGCCGCGCTCGGCCTGGCCGGCGCCGTCATGCAGGGCATCACCCGCAACCCGATCGCCGACCCGGGCATCCTCGGCGTCAGCCAGGGCGCGGCGGCCGGCGTGGTGGTGGCGATCTCCGGGTTCGGGATCTCCTCCCTGACCGGCTACGTCTGGTTCGGCTTCGCCGGGGCGGTGATCGCCACCGTGCTGGTGTACGGGCTGGCGGGGCGCGGGCGGGGCGGGGCGACCCCGATCAAGCTGGCGCTGGCCGGCTCCGCGATGTCCGCGTTCATCGCCTCGCTCAACACCCTGGTGCTCACCACCGACGCGGCCACCATGGACCGGTTCCGCTTCTGGCACGTCGGTTCGCTCTCCGGGCGCACCGCCGACGTGGCCTGGCAGCTGATGCCGTTCCTGCTGGTCGGCACGGTGCTGGTGTTCGCGGTGGCGCGCGGGCTGGACGCGCTGGCGCTCGGCGACGACACCGCCAGGGGGCTCGGCGCGAAGACCGGGCTGGTCCGGGCGGTCGGCGCGCTCGGCGCCACCGTGCTGACCGGTTCGGCGGTCGCCGCGGCCGGCCCGATCGCCTTCGTCGGCCTCGCCGTCCCGCACGCCGCCCGCGCGGTGGCCGGCGCCGACCACCGCTGGGTACTCGCCTTCTCCGCCGTGCTCGGCCCGGCGCTGCTGCTGCTCGCCGACGCGCTCGGCCGGGTGCTCTTCCCGCCCTCCGAGGTGCCTGCCGGTGTGATGACCGCACTGGTCGGGGTGCCGGTGCTGGTCGCCCTGGTCCGCCGCCGGAAGGTGGTGGCGGCATGAGTTCCGTCGCGCTGCGGGGGTACACCGTGCTGCGGGCCGGCCGCGCCTCCTTCCTGCTGCACCGCCGCTCCGCGTTCGTGGCCACCGGTCTGCTGCTGGCGCTGGCCGTCACCGTCGTCGCCTCGCTCTGCCTCGGCGAGTCCACCGCCTCGCCCGCCGAGGTGGTGAAGGTGGTGCTCGGGCAGCCGAGCGCGCACCAGTTGGTGGTCGGCGAGTTCCGGCTGCCCCGGGTGGTGGTCGGTCTGCTGGTCGGCACCGCCCTCGGGCTGGCCGGCGCGCTGATCCAGACCGTCGCCCGCAACCCGCTGGCCAGCCCAGACGTGGTCGGCGTCTCCTGGGGCGCCACCGCCACGGTGGTCGGCCTGATGGCGTACGGCGTGGTCGGCTCCACCGGCCAGGTGCCCTACGCGGCGGTGGCCGGCGGGCTGGTGGCCGGCCTGCTGGTGTACGCGCTGGCCTGGCGGCGCGGCCTGCACGCCCAGCGCTTCGTACTGATCGGCATCGGCATCAGCGTCGCGCTCTCCTCGCTCACCTCGGTCTTCCTCACCAAGGGCGACGGCTTCCAGGCGCAGGCCGCCAAGGTCTGGATGACCGGCAGCCTCAACGGCTCCGGCTACGACCAGGCCGGCTGGCTGGCCCAGGTGCTGCTGGCCGCCGTCCCGGTGGCGCTCTGGGCGGCGCGGGCACAGCGCTCGATCTCCTTCGACGACACCACCGCCGTCGGGCTCGGCCTGCGGCTGGACCGGATCCGGCTCGGCATGGCGCTGCTCGGCATCGTGCTGGCCTCGTGCGCGGCGGGCGCGGCCGGGCCGGTGGACTTCGTCGCGCTGATGGCCCCGCAGATCGCCCTGCGGCTGGCCCGCTCGGCGCAGATCCCGCTGCTCTGCTCGGCGCTGACCGGCGCGCTGGTGGTCGTCCTGGCCGACCTGCTGGCCCGACGGCTGCTCGCGCCCACCGAACTGCCGGTCGGCGTGGTGACCGGCCTGGTCGGCGCGCCGTACCTGATGTGGCTGCTCGTCCGATCCCGCCGTGGAGGTTCCTGATGCCCGATCACCTGGTGCCCGCCGCCCCGGCGCCCACCGGCCCGGCGCCCGACCACCGCCTCGAAGCCCGGGGCCTGACCCTCGCCTACGAGGCGCGTACCGTCGCCGAGGGGCTGGACCTGCGGATTCCCGACGGCAGGGTGACGGTGATCGTCGGCCCGAACGCCTGCGGCAAGTCCACCCTGCTGCGCGCGCTCGGCCGGCTGCTGAAGCCCGTCCGGGGCGCGGTGCTGCTGGACGGCGCCGAGCTGGCCCGGATCCCCACCAAGCGGATCGCCCAGCGGATCGGGCTGCTGCCGCAGTCCCCGACCGCGCCCGAGGGCATCTCGGTGGCCGACCTGGTCTCGCGCGGCCGCCAGCCGCACCAGAGCTGGTGGCAGCAGTGGTCGGCGGAGGACGAGGAGGCGGTGGCCGAGGCGCTGGAGCGGACGTCGACCGCCGAGCTGGCCGAACGCAGTGTGGACGAGCTCTCCGGGGGCCAGCGCCAGCGGGCCTGGATCGCGATGGCGCTCGCCCAGGGCACCGACATCCTGCTGCTGGACGAGCCGACCACCTTCCTGGACATCGCCCACCAGGTCGAGGTCCTGGACCTGGTACGACGGCTCAACGTCGAACGCGGCCGGACGGTGGTCGCCGTGCTGCACGACCTCAACCAGGCCGCCCGGTACGCCGACCACCTGGTCGCGATGCGGGACGGGCGGATCGTCGCCCAGGGCACGCCGGGCGAGGTCGTCACGGCGGAGCTGGTGCGGGAGGTCTTCGGGCTGGACTCGGTGGTCGTGCCGGACCCGGTCACCGGCACACCCCTGGTCGTCCCGGGCTCGCCGTGGGCGGTGAAGGCGGACGCCTGACGGCCACGGCACGGCCACGGCACGACCGGCGGGGGGCGCGCCACAGGCCGCAGACGAGGACGCATAGCATCATTTCGGACATAATCGACGCGCCGCCGCCCGTTCGCCCCCGTCCGAGGACCGCCGATGCCCCCGATCACCCGCCGTACCCTGCTCACCGGGCTCGGCGGCGCCGCCCTCACCGGGTGCACCGCGCGGCGCGGCACCCCGCTCGCCGACAACGCCGCCGGTGTCCTCTCCCCCACCCCGCTGCCCGCCGTCACCGTCAACACCGCGATGGGCCCGGTGACGGTACCGGGCGCGCCGATGCGTGTCGTCACCCTGGACACCGCCGAACTCGACTCCGCGCTGACCCTCGGCATCACCCCGGTCGGCGCGGCCCGGGCAGCCGTCGACCCCACGTTCCCCGACTACTGGCCCGCCTCCCGGGTCGCCGGGATCACCCCGGTCGGCGCTCCCGGCGCCCCGGACCTCGACGCGATCCGCGCCGTGCGTCCCGACCTGATCCTCTCCAACCAGGCCCGGGACGGCGACCGCTACGACACGCTGCGGCAGATCGCCCCCACCGTCCTCACCCAGACCACCGGCGCCCCGTGGAAGGCCAACGTCCAGTTGCACGCCCAGGCGCTCAGCCGTCAGAACGCGGCCACCGCCTTCGCCGGCGCCTACCAGCGGCACGTCTCCCAGGTGATCCAGGCGCTGGCCGGCGCCAAGGCGTCCGGCCGGAAGATCAGCCTCGTCCGCTTCGTCGAGGGCGGCGGCATCCGGCTGTACGGCAAACAGAGCTTCCCCGGCACCCTGCTCACCGACGTCCAACTCGGCCGCCCGGACGCCCAGAACGTCGACCAGGCCGACATCGAGATCCCCCTGGACCAGATCGCCAGGGCCGACGGCGACCTGCTGCTCTACGCCACCTACGGCAACCCCGGCCGGGCCGGCACCACCGCCACCCTGGCGAGCCCCGGCTGGCAGGCCCTCGGCGCCGTCCACGCCCACCGGGCCTTCCCCGTCGACGACCAGCTCTGGTTCCAGGGCATCGGCTACACCGGCGCCAACTTCGTCCTCGCCCAGCTCCAGCGCTTTCTGGGGGCGTAGGCCTGGCCGGCCGCGTGCCGCCCGTCCGGCTCCACCCGTGATCGGCGCGGACGGGGACCGGCGAGAACAGCCGGGAGGCGCGGCACGCGAGGCCCCGGCCTCAGCCCTCCGTCCGGGCCGCCCGCCGCATGGTCACCCCGAGCAGGAACAGCGCGGAGAGCACCGCCGCCACCCGCAGCGCCCCGGGGGCCGCGGACCAGGTCACCTGGCCGACCTGCTCGCCCGGCTGAAGCGCCTCGCCCCAGCGGCCCTGGGCGCGGCCCCAGAACCAGACGGTGGTCGCGCTCATCGTGATCAGCGGAATGCCGAGAATGGCGAACTTACGGGTGAAGTCGGTCAGTTGACGGGACAGGTAGCCGAGCGCCCAGCCCACCAGCAGCGCCGGGACCAGCCCGACGACCGCACCGCCGACCAGCGTCACCGAGGACAGCAGGAGCAACGGCGACGGGCGGCGGCCGGCCAGCACGCTCTGCCGCGGCGCCCCCGCCGGGGCCCCGCCGCCCTCGCTCCCGGACTTGGCCCTGGCCTTCCTCTTGTTCCTGCGCCCGCCCTTCCCCGCCGCCTTCCCCGCTGCCGTCTCCTCGGCCGGCGCCGGGTCCGGCGTGTCCTCCGCGGGCGTCCGCTGTTCCGGGATCGGCTTGGGGGGCGCCTGCGGCGCGTCCGAGAAGTTGAGCATCACGAGGTCCCAGCCGCCCGGGTCCGCCGAGTACAGCTGCGACGCCGGCGGAGCGTCCGCACCGGCCGACGACCCCGCGAGCGGCCCCTCGGACGTCTCGCCGAACGGTTCCGACACCCTGGGCGGAGCCGCGGGGGCCGGCGGGACGGACGGCATCCCCGGCACACCGGGCGGCCCGGCCGCGTACACACTGTCCCCGTCCGCCGGCCCGCCTCCGCCCGGCGGCTCGCTCCACGGCCCGCGCTTACGCCACCACTCGCCGTCCGACATCACCCAACACCCCGCCTTGCCCGAGCCCGTCCCCGCCGATCGTGACGCTACCCATCCGGCCCCCGCCCACGCGAGCCCGGGCCGCCCGGATGATCGACAGCCGCCCGCGACTCATCCCGCACCGCCACCCGACGCGACTAACCTAGGTCGAATGACCACATCGCAGGGCCCCCAACGCCCCGGGAAGTCCGCCGCCGGCCCCCGCACCCTCGCCGAGGAGCTCCGCACCCGCCCCGACGACGACCTCGCCGCCCTGCTCCGGTCCCGCCCCGACCTGCTCAATCCCGTCCCCGGCGACCTCACCCAGCTCGCCGCCCGGCTCTCCTCCCGTGCTTCCGCGCTGCGCGCCCTGGAACGCCTCGACCGGTTCACCCTCCAGGTCGCCGAGGCCCTGGCCGCCGCCCCCGACGGCGCGTCGCTCGCCACCGTCCGGACCCTGCTGGCCGGCCCCGCCAAGGTGAAGCCGCACCCCGGCGCCACCCCGCTCACCACCGCCGACCGCGCCGCCGTCGCCGCCGCCCTCCCCCGGGCCCTCGCCACACTGCGCGACCGCGCCCTGCTCTGGGGCCCCGACAACGGACTGCGCCTGGTCATCGCGGTCCGCGAGGCCCTCACCCCGACCGCCGCCAACCCCGGCCGCACCGGCCTCGGCCCGACCCTCGCCGAGGCCACGCCCGGAATGTCCCCGGCCCGGCTGCAGCAACTACTCGCCTCCGCCGGCCTGCCCGCGACCCCCGACCCGGTCACCGCCGTCGCCGCGCTCACCGCGCTGCTCACCGACCGCGCCCGCTGCGACGCCCTGCTCGCCGGCGCCCCCGAACCGGCCCTGCGCCTGCTGGACCGCCTGGTCTGGGGCCCGCCCACCGGGACCGTCCCGGACGCCACCCGCCCGGTCACCGCCGAGGACGCGCAGAGCCCGGTCGAGTGGCTGCTCGCCCGCGGTCTGCTGCTGCCCACCAGCCCCGGCAGCGTCGTGCTGCCCCGCGAACTCGCTCTGCACCTGCGCGGCGGCCGCACCCACCGCATGACCGAACCGGTCCAGCCCGAGCCCGTACCCGACGCTCCACCGCGCGATCCACAGGCTGTGGACAGTGCCGCCGCCGGCCAGGCCCACACCGCCGTCCGGATCGTCGAGGAACTGCTCGACCTCTGGGGCCTCACCCCGCCCGCCACCCTGCGGGCCGGCGGCGTCGGCGTCCGCGACCTCAAGCGCACCGCCCAGGCCCTCGAAACCACCGAGCGCCAGGCCGCCTTCTGGCTCGAACTCGCCTACACCGCGGGCCTGCTGGCCCCCGACGGTGAGGCCGACGAACGCTGGGCCCCCACCCCCGGGTACGACGCCTGGCTCCAGCAGGACACCGCCGGACGCTGGGCCCGGCTGGCCGGCTGCTGGCTCACCGCCACCCGCGTCGCCGCCCTCACCGGCAGCCCGGACGGCAAGGGCAAGCCGCGGGCCGCGCTCGGCCCCGAACTCGACCGCACCCTCGCCCCGTCCGTCCGCCGGGCCACTCTCGCCCTGCTCGCCGAACTGCCGCCCGGCACCCCCGCCACCGCCGACGAACTGCTGCCCACCCTGCGCTGGCAGCGCCCGCTGCGCGGCGGCCCGGCCACCGGCGAGGGCCGCGATCTGCGCGACGACCTCACCGCCTGGACCCTCGCCGAGGCCGAACTCCTCGGTGTCACCGGCCGCGGCGCCCTCGCCGCCCCCGCCCGCGCCCTGCTGACCGCCGAGGCCGACCCGGCCGAGGTGCTCGCCCCGCTGCTGCCGCGCCCGCTGGACCACGTCATCCTCCAGCCGGACCTCACCGCGATCGCCCCCGGCCCGCTGCTCGCCCCGCTCGGCCAGGCCCTCGCGCTCTGCGCCGACATCGAGTCCAAGGGCGGCGCCACCGTCTACCGGTTCACCCCGGAGTCCGTCCGCCGCGCGCTCGACGCCGGCCGCACCGCCGCCGACCTGCAGGTCTTCCTGGAGCAGCACTCCCGCACGCCCGTACCCCAGCCGCTCACCTATCTGATCGACGACGTCGCCCGCCGGCACGGCGTGCTGCGGGTCGGCGCCGCCTCCTCGTACCTGCGCTGCGACGACCCGGCGCTGCTCGCCGAGGTGCTGGCCGACCGGCGCTCCGTCGATCTGCGGCTGCGCCTGCTCGCCCCCACCGTCCTGGCCTCCCAGGCCGCCCCCGACGTCCTGCTCGCCGCCCTGCGCACCATGGGCTACGCGCCCGCCGCCGAGTCGGCCGAGGGCGATGTCCTGATCACCCGCCCGGACCGCCACCGCACCCCGCCGCGCGCGGCCCCCGTCCCCGTCCCCGACGGCCCGCCCACGCCCGACGACACTCTCCTCGCGGCCGCCATCAAGGCCATCCGGGCCGGCGACCGCGCCGCCACCGCCATCCGCCGCGAGCCCACCCCCGACCCGCGGCAGCTGCCGCGCACCGCCGCGGCCGAGACCCTCGCCGCCCTGCAGACCGCCGTCCTGCTCGGCGAGCGGATGTGGATCGGCTACCTCAACGCCGAGGGCCTCGCCAGCCAGCGCATCATCGACCCGGTGAAGGTCGAAGGCGGCTACGTCACCGCCTTCGACCACCACGCCGACGAACTCCGCACCTTCGCCCTCCACCGGATCACCGGCGTGGCCGAACTGGAGGACTCCGCCTGACCGCCGGAACGGAGCCCGGCCGCCGGGACGGAGCCCGCTCCCCGGGGCGGGCCCTGCTCACCGCAGCGGGTCAGTGCGCCTGCCCCTGCTGCATCTTCTCCTTGATCGCCTGATCGGCCAGCGTGCCGATCTCGCTCTGGCCGACCGGCAGGCTGCCGCCGCTGACCAGATCGGCGAGCAGGAACCCGCCGGCCGCGAACGGGCCGCCGGTCTCGCCGAGGCCCGCGAGGGCGTGGGCGGAACCGGCGGAGGAGGCGGTGGCGGCGAAGGCCGTACCGGCGAGGGCGAGGGCTGTGAGGACGCGCTTCGACTTGTTCATGCCCGGCTCAACGACGGAGCGGCCCCCCGGTCACCGCCCGGCCCACCGACCGCCCGGGCGGCGGACAGCGGCTCCGGCCCCTCGAAGGCGGCCGAATCACGGTGGCCGCCCGCGTCCGCCACGAAATGCGCGACACTGGAGGGTCTGCGTCGGACCAGCCGGTCAGACCAACCGGTCAGACCAACCGGTCAGACCAACCGGTCGACCCGGCCGGTCGGCCGGTCATCAGTCCAGCCTGTCAGTGTCAGCCAGTGGAGGGCTTCCCCGCGTGAACGACGGACCGCTCATCGTCCAGAGCGACAAAACTCTTCTCCTGGAGATCGACCACCCCAAGGCCGCCGACTGCCGCCGCACCATCGCGCCGTTCGCCGAACTCGAACGCGCCCCCGAGCACGTGCACACCTACCGGATCACCCCGCTCGGGCTCTGGAACGCCCGCGCGGCCGGGCACGACGCCGAGCAGGTGGTCGACGCCCTGGTGACGTACTCGCGCTACCCGGTACCGCACGCACTGCTCGTGGACGTGGCCGACACCATGGCCCGCTACGGACGGCTCCGGCTCTCCAAGCACCCGACCCACGGCCTGGTGCTCACCAGCACCGACCGGCCGGTGCTGGAGGAGGTGCTGCGCTCCAAGAAGATCGCCCCGCTGGTCGGCGCCCGGATCGACCCCGACACCGTCGTCGTCCACCCGTCCGAGCGCGGCCAGATCAAGCAGGTGCTGCTCAAACTCGGCTGGCCCGCCGAGGACTTCGCCGGGTACGTGGACGGCGAGGCGCACCCCATCGAGCTCGACCAGAACGGCTGGCAGCTGCGCCCGTACCAGGCCCAGGCCGTCGAGGGCTTCTGGCACGGCGGCTCCGGCGTCGTCGTCCTGCCCTGCGGCGCCGGCAAGACGCTGGTCGGCGCGGCGGCCATGGCCGAGGCCAAGTCGACCACCCTGATCCTGGTCACCAACACCGTCTCGGCCCGGCAGTGGAAGCACGAACTGGTCAAGCGCACCTCGCTCACCGAGGACGAGATCGGCGAGTACAGCGGGACGAAGAAGGAGATCCGCCCGGTCACCATCGCCACGTACCAGGTGATGACCACCAAGCGGAAGGGCGTCTACGCCCACCTGGAGCTCTTCGACGCCCGCAACTGGGGCCTGGTGGTCTACGACGAGGTGCACCTGCTGCCCGCGCCCGTCTTCAAGTTCACCGCCGACCTCCAGGCCCGTCGCCGCCTCGGTCTGACCGCCACCCTGGTCCGCGAGGACGGCCGCGAGGGCGACGTCTTCTCGCTCATCGGCCCCAAGCGCTTCGACGCGCCCTGGAAGGAGATCGAGGCGCAGGGCTACATCGCGCCCGCCGACTGCTGCGAGGTCCGCGTCACCCTGACCGACACCGAGCGGCTCGCCTACGCCACCGCCGAGCCCGAGGAGCGCTACCGCTTCTGCGCCACCACGGCGACCAAGCGTCGGGTGGTGGAGGCCCTGGTCAAGAAGCACGAGAAGGACCAGACGCTGATCATCGGCCAGTACATCGACCAGCTCGACGAGCTCGGCGAGGTCCTGGACGCCCCGGTGATCAAGGGCGAGACCAGCAACGCCCAGCGGGAGAAGCTCTTCGAGGCCTTCCGGAACAAGGAGATCAGCGTCCTGGTGGTCTCCAAGGTCGCCAACTTCTCCATCGACCTGCCCGAGGCGACCGTCGCCATCCAGGTCTCCGGCACCTTCGGCTCCCGCCAGGAGGAGGCCCAGCGCCTCGGCCGCGTCCTGCGCCCCAAGGCCGACGGCCACGCGGCCCACTTCTACTCCGTGGTGGCCCGCGACACCGTCGACCAGGACTTCGCCGCCCACCGCCAGCGCTTCCTGGCCGAACAGGGCTACGCCTACCGCATCATCGACGCGGACGACGTGCTCTAGCGGGTCCGTACCCGCCGGTCCGTACCCGCCGAGGATCAGTACCCGACGCCGTCGCGCCCGAGGAAGACCACGCGCGCGGCGGTGTCCAGGGCGATGCCGACGTTGCGGACGGCCCTGGCCAGCGGGTTGCGGCGGCGGCCGGGGACGGTCGCGGCGGTCGCTCCGGCGGGGCGGGCGACGGACTTCTGGGTCGGCACCCGGGGGGTCGTGGCCGCTGCCCGGGGCGCCGTGATGTGTACGGTGCTCATGTCTTCAACGGTAGAACCCGGGCGCGCCGGACACATCACCCCAAAGGCCGTATCCGGCAGGACGGAGGTCGTCCTCCCGATGTACGGAGGCCCTGAGGGCCCCGTCCGGGGAAACCGGGGGTGGAACCGTGGGACCACCGGGTCTAGGATCGTTCGTCTGCCCCCTCCCGAACCGTGGTACCTGCTGAGTCCCGCAGGCAGCCGGGGGAGGCGCCGACCGTTCGGCAACCGGTCGGCTGTACCCACTGTGAGCTCCAACGATCCGCTGCGCCCGCTTCCGGGGCAGCCGGGAAGGTTCGCTGTGCCCGCCACCCCCACCACCGACCCCCTCCAGCGCGAACGCGACCATCTGGCCGCCTCCAGGGCCGCGCTGCGAGCGATGCGCGAGGACGTCCAGTCGCTGGACATCCGCGACGTGACCGGCACCTGGGTCACCGCCATCGTCCTCCAGAAGCAGATCGAGGCCCGGATCGCCGCCCTGGCCGACCTCTCGCACACCCCGCTGTTCTTCGGCCGCCTCGACTACCTGCACGCGATCAGCGAGGAGCTGTCCGAAGGCAGTGGAGGGGAGAACTTCTACATCGGCCGGCGGCACGTCCACGACGCCGACGGCGACCCGATGGTGATCGACTGGCGCGCGCCGGTCTCCCAGCCGTTCTACCGGGCCAGCCGGACCGCGCCGATGGACGTCGAGCGGCGCCGCCGCTTCGGCTACACCGGCGGCGAGCTGACCGCCTACGAGGACGAGCACCTCACCGACCCCGCCGAGTCGGACACCGCCTCCGCCCTGCTCGCCGCCGAGATCGAGAAGCCCCGCGTCGGGCCGATGCGCGACATCGTCGCCACCATCCAGCCCGAGCAGGACGAGATCGTCCGTGCCGACATCAGCGGCACGGTCTGCGTCCAGGGCGCCCCCGGCACCGGGAAGACCGCCGTCGGCCTGCACCGTGTCGCCTATCTCCTGTACGCGCACCGCGAGCGCCTCGCCCGGACCGGCACGCTGGTCATCGGCCCGAACAACGCCTTCCTCTCCTACATCGAGCAGGTGCTGCCCGCCCTGGGCGAGCTGGAGGTGGCGCAGGCCACCGTGCAGCAGCTGGTCGCGCATGTCGAGGTCCGGGGCGAGGACACCGCGGAGGCGGCCCGGCTGAAGGGCGACGCCCGGATGGCCGAGGTGCTGCGCCGGGCCGTGCGCTCGGGCATCACGCTGCCCACCGAGCCCTGCGTGGTGGTCCGCGGCTCCCGGCGCTGGCGCGTACCGGCCTACGAACTGGTCGAGATCATCGAGGAGTTGAAGGGCCGCGCGATCCGCTACGGTGCCGCCAGGGACGCGCTGCCGCAGCGGATCGCGCACACCGTGCTGCTGAAGATGGAGCAGGGCGGCGAGGCCCCCGACGACCGGGTGCAGGACGCGGTGGCCCGCAACCCGGCGGTCAAGGCGGTGGTCAAGCAGTGCTGGCCGCTGGTCGAACCGGCCAAGCTGGTCCTGCGGCTGCTCTCCGAACCGGAGTTCCTGGCCGAGTGCGCGGACGGCGTCCTCACCCCCGAGGAGCAGCGGACGGTGCTCTGGCCCAGGCCCGGCCGCTCGGTGAAGACCGCCCGCTGGACGGCCGCCGACGCCGTCCTGGTCGACGAGGCCACCGACCTGGTGCAGCGCACCCCCTCGCTGGGCCACGTGGTGCTGGACGAGGCGCAGGACCTCTCCCCGATGCAGTACCGCGCGGTCGGCCGCCGCTGCACCACCGGCTCGGCGACCGTCCTCGGCGACCTCGCCCAGGGCACCACCCCCTGGGCGACGGCCAGTTGGCCGGACGCCCTGCACCACCTGGGCAAACCCGCCGCCCACATCGAGGAGTTGACCAAGGGCTTCCGGGTGCCGGAGGAGGTCATCGCGTACGCCTCCCGGCTGCTGCCCGCGATCGCCCCGGGCCTGGCTCCGGCCAGTTCGGTCCGCGAGGCGCCCGGATCGCTGACGATTCGCCAGGTCGAGCGGGGCGTGCTGGCGGAGGCGGTGATCGCGGCCTGTCACCGGGCGCTGGAGCACGAGGGCTCGACCGGCCTGATCGCCGCCGACGAGCGCGTCCCACTGCTCGCCGAGGCGCTGGCCGCCGCAGGTCTGCCGCACCTCTCCCCCGGCGCCGAGACCAGCGCGGAGGCCCGGCTGACCCTCGTCCCGGCCTCGCTGGCCAAGGGCCTGGAGTACGACTACGTGGTGCTCGACGAGCCGGCCGCCGTGATCGCCGGCGAGCCCGACCGGCGGACCGGCCTGCGGCGCCTGTACGTGGCGCTCACCCGCGCCGTCTCGGGGCTCACGGTGCTGCACGCCGAACCGCTGCCCGAACAGCTGCGCTGACGACAGCGGGGCGACGGACAACGAACGACGAGTGACAACTGACAGATAACAGAGTCTGTTATCTGTCAGTTGTCACTCGTCACCCACCCCTCAGCCGTCGATCAGCGCCCGCCACTCGGCGACCCTGCCCGCGTCCACCGGCGACTGCCACCCGTCGACGCGCACCGCGCCACCGACGTGGAAGGCGTCGAAGCCGGCCGCCCGCAGGCTCGGCAGGTGCTCGGCCCGCAGCCCGCCGCCGATCAGGATCCGCTGGCCGTAACCGGGCTTCCCGGCCGCGGCCAGCTCCGCCAGCAGCACCTCCCGGCCCGCGTCCACGCCGCCGACCGCACCGGACGTCAGGAAGGTGTCCAGCCCGGGCAGCGCGCCGACGGCGGCGCGCACGGCGGCGCGGTCGGCGCTGTGGTCGATCGCCCGGTGGAACGTCCAGCGGCAGCCCGCCACGGCCTCGGCGACGGCCTCGGTGGCGGCCAGGTCGACGGCGCCGTCGGCGTCCAGGAAGCCGAGGACGAACTCGTCGGCGCCCTCGGCCCGGAGCGCGGCCGCGCGGGCGCGCAGCTCGTCCAGGTCGCCCGGCGCGAAGCCGTCCCGGATCCGCAGCATCACGCGCAGCGGGATGTCCACCGCCGCGCGGATCTTGGCGAAGTCCTCGACCGACGGGGTGAGCCCGTCGGCGGCCATGTCGGTGACCAGTTCGAGCCGGTCGGCGCCGCCCGACTCGGCGGCCTGGGCGTCCTGGTGCGTCAGCGCGATGACTTCGAGAATTGGTCTAGACATATCGGTAGACTGCCACATCCCGCGGCCCCCCGGCGAGCCCCCTGCGGCCGTTTGGCCGGGACCTGCCCTCCGGTCGCGGCCCGTCCTCCGGTCGTCACGCCGCCGGGCCGGGCCACCCGGCGGCGGCCCGGCCCGGTCCGATCAGATCGCGGTGCGCCATCCCTCCGTACCCGGGGGAACGCCGCCGCGCCGCCGCTTGACCAGAACCGCCGCCAGCATCAGCGCCACCGCCGCCGTACCGACCGGGAGCAGCCGCCAGATACCGCCGGCCTCCTCCCAGAGGCTGAACACGCTGAAGGCCGCACTCAGCGGCAGCATCGCGAGCCCCGCCGCGGCGGGCAGCAGCCAGCCGCGCACCACGGTGAGCACCAGGAACAGCGGAACGACCACCAGAACGGTCGACCACGGGGCGTTCATCAGGTAGCGGGTGTCGTAGTTCCCCTGGGCCGCGACCATGAGTCCGCCCAGGACCGCCGACGCCGCCATCAGCGCGCGCGGCCACCCCGTCGGGCGGCTCAGCAGGTCCCGTGGCGCGGCGATGACCAGCAGCCCGGAGAGCACGAACGGCACGACCGAGGTGCCCGTGTAGAGGGTCCACCACCAGCCCGTGGCCTCCGGCGCGAACGCGTCCCTCATGCCGAGCAGCCCGGTGACCACCACCCCCACCGCGAAGATCCGCGCCACCGTCCAGCTCCCCACCATCGCGGCGAGGGCCAGCAGGAGCGCCACCACCGGCTGCGCGATCATGATCGCCCGGCCCAGGCTCGTCTCCCCGGCGAAGTTCCAGGCGACGGCGTCCACATCGCTGAACCACGGCGACAGACTCGCCCCCGCGACCGCGGCCGCGATCAGTGGCGCGGCCGCCCCGAGCAGCCGCCCGCCGAGGGAGCTGGAGGTCAGCCTGGTCCGCACCCGCAGGCCGTACGCGGCGAGGTCGAGCGCCTCCCGGGCCAGCGCCTGCCTGCCCGCCTCGGCCGTGGTGTCGGCGAAGACCGCGGCCAGTTCGTCGCCGCGCTCGCGGCGGTAGCGGGCCGGGTAGAGCTGGAGCGCGACCCGCAGGACGACCGTCTGTGTGGTCATGACGGTGGGTGTGGTCATGTGAAGGTCCCCCTGACCCTCGGTCGGACAACGGCGAGGCGCCGCTCGGCCTCGGTGGCGACGGCACGCAGCCGTTCGGCCTCACCGGCCAGGGCGGCGCGGCCGGCCCCGGTCAGCGCGTACGAGCGCCGGGCCCGGCCGTCCACCACCTCCTCGGCCGCGACCTCGATCAGCCCCTGCTGCAGCAACCGGTCGAGGGCGCCGTAGAGCGTGCCCGTCCGCATCGTGACCCGGCCGCCGGAGATCGCGGCGACCTCCTGGATGAGCGCGTAGCCGTGCCGTGGGGCGTCGGCCAATGCCGTGAGCAGAAGCAGCGTGGGCTCCTGCATCGCACGTTCTGTCATAGGACTACATATATCGCTAACCTACATATAGGTCCAGTGGAACTCCCACCGGCCGACCCGCCCGACCCGCCCGACCCGCCCGACCCGGACGCCCAGACTGATCAGGACGACCCGACCGATCCCGACGCCCCGGCCACACCGTCCGCCCGGGCCAGCACAATGAACCCCATGCCGAACACGTCCGCCGCCGCCGGCCCGCCCGCCGCCGCCGATCTGCTCGCCGACTGGACCGCCCTGCTGCACCGCTGCGGCACCGGCACCGACCCCGAACCGTACGGGCGCGAGCTGCTGCGCCGCTGGGCCGAGCCGCAGCGCCGCTACCACACCACCGATCACCTGCGGGCGGTGCTGGGCCACGTCGACACGCTCGCCGGACACGCCGACGCACCGGACACCGTCCGGCTGGCCGCCTGGTTCCACGACGCCGTCTACCGCCCCGACCGCTCCGAGAACGAGGAGCGCAGCGCGGCCCTCGCCGTCCGGGCGCTCACCGAGGCCGCTCTGCCGGCCGCCCGGGTGGCCGAGGTCGCGCGGCTGGTCCGGCTGACCACCACCCACCGCCCCGCCCCCGGCGACCGGGACGGCGAGGTGCTCTGTGACGCGGACCTCGCCGTCCTCGGCGGCACCCCCGAGGCGTACGCGGCGTACGCGGCCGCCGTACGCGCGGAGTACGCCTTCGTCCCCGAGCCGGACTTCCGGGCCGGGCGCGCGGCGGTCCTGCGCCGGCTCCTCGCGCTCCCCGCGCTCTACCGCACCCCAGCCGCCCGCGAACGCTTCGACGCCCCCGCCCGAGCCAACCTGGCCGCCGAACTCGGCCTCCTGGAGGGCTCCGAGTAGGACGCCACGGACCGCGAACGCCCCGGGCGGCACAAGGGCCGCCGTCGCGCCCCGGAGCGCGACGGCGGCCGAAAGCGGTCCCGGCCGGGCGCGGTCTACGACAGCCGGCCGACGGGCGACACCACCGCCCCCTCCTTGCCGCACACCCAGTGCGGCTCGGGCCCGAGCTCCGGCTCCACGCCGAGCGCGTGCGGGTCCCCGTCCGCCGCGCACGCGGTGCACAGCGGCCACCGCCCGTACTCCTCCAGCAGCGCGTCCTGGACGTCCTGGGCGACCAGCCCGAGCACGTACTCGGCGCCGTCCGGCCACTGCTCCAGCCACCAGCGCCGGTGTGTCACGGCGTTCTCCACCAGCGACACCACGGCGGCGTCCGCCACGTCCCGGGCGGAGAGGTCGGCGAGGATCAGCGCCCGCGCGTTGTGCAGGGCGGTCTCGATGTCAGCGGTGTCACCGGTGGAAGCCATCCGTCCATTCTCCCGCAGAACGCCGCATGGGCGGCTCCCCGGAGGGAACCGCCCATGCGAGCGAGGAACTGCCCGATCCGATCGAGTCGGATCAGAAGTCCATGTCACCGCCCGGCATGCCGCCGCCGGCGGCCGCGGCGGCCTTCTCCGGCTTGTCGGCGATGACGGCCTCGGTGGTGAGGAAGAGCGCCGCGATGGAGGCGGCGTTCTGCAGCGCGGAGCGGGTGACCTTGGCCGGGTCGATGATGCCCGCGGCGACCAGGTCGACGTACTCGTTGGTGGCGGCGTTCAGGCCGTGACCGGCGGGAAGGTTGCGCACCTTCTCCACCACGACGCCACCCTCCAGGCCGGCGTTGGTCGCGATCTGCTTGATCGGGGCCTCCAGCGCGACCTTGACGATGTTGGCACCGGTGGCCTCGTCGCCCTCGAGCTCCAGCTTGTCGAACGCGACCGAGGCCTGCAGCAGGGCGACGCCACCACCGGCGACGATGCCCTCCTCGACGGCGGCCTTGGCGTTGCGGACGGCGTCCTCGATGCGGTGCTTGCGCTCCTTGAGCTCCACCTCGGTGGCCGCGCCGGCCTTGATGACGGCCACGCCGCCGGCCAGCTTGGCGAGGCGCTCCTGGAGCTTCTCGCGGTCGTAGTCCGAGTCGCTGTTCTCGATCTCGGCGCGGATCTGGTTCACGCGGCCGGCGACCTGCTCGCTGTCACCGCCACCGTCGACGATGGTGGTCTCGTCCTTGGTGATGACCACCTTGCGGGCAGTGCCCAGCAGGTCGATGCCGGCGTTCTCGAGCTTGAGGCCGACCTCCTCGGAGATCACGGTGCCACCGGTGAGGATGGCGATGTCGCCGAGCATGGCCTTGCGGCGGTCGCCGAAGCCCGGGGCCTTGACGGCGACGGACTTGAAGGTGCCGCGGATCTTGTTCACGACCAGGGTCGACAGGGCCTCGCCCTCGACGTCCTCGGCGATGATGACCAGCGGCTTGCCGCTCTGCATGACCTTCTCCAGCAGCGGGAGCAGGTCCTTGACCGAGCCGATCTTGGAGTTGGCGATGAGGATGTACGGGTCCTCGAAGCTCGCCTCCATACGCTCCAGGTCGGTGGCGAAGTAGGCGGAGATGTAGCCCTTGTCGAAGCGCATGCCCTCGGTGAGCTCAAGCTCCAGACCGAAGGTGTTGCTCTCCTCGACGGTGATGACGCCTTCCTTGCCGACCTTGTCCATGGCCTCGGCGATGAGCTCGCCGATCTGGGTGTCGGCGGCCGAGATGGAGGCGGTGGAGGCGATCTGCTCCTTGGTCTCCACGTCCTTGGCCTGGGCCAGCAGCTGGTCCGAGACGGCGGCGACGGCCTTCTCGATACCGCGCTTCAGGGCCATCGGGTTGGCGCCGGCGGCGACGTTGCGCAGACCCTCGCGGACGAGCGCCTGGGCCAGCACGGTGGCGGTGGTGGTGCCGTCACCCGCGACGTCGTCGGTCTTCTTGGCGACCTCCTTGACGAGCTCCGCGCCGATCTTCTCGTACGGGTCCTCGAGCTCGATCTCCTTGGCGATGGAGACACCGTCGTTGGTGATCGTGGGGGCGCCCCACTTCTTCTCCAGAACGACGTTGCGACCCTTGGGGCCGAGCGTGACCTTCACTGCGTCGGCGAGCTGGTTCATGCCACGCTCAAGGCCGCGGCGAGCTTCCTCATCAAAGGCGATGATCTTGGCCATCTGAAGTGGTCCTCCGGGACACGGTCGACTGCTCGGACCAAGGGGTGCCCGCGACGGACGGCCCTGGTGTGCGGGGGTCCTTTCCCCTACCGCTCCCGGGGGCCTCACCGACCCGGTCCGCTGTCACTCTCACGCTGTGAGTGCTAACGCCAATGATTAGCACTCTGGCAGGGCGAGTGCAAGCCCAATCGGCAACCCGCGAGCCGCACCGGCCACCCGCGGGCGGACGCGCGACGGGCCCCGGGCGCCACGTGCGGCGGCGCCCGCCGCCGCACGTGCCGACGGGCCCGTACGACGTGTGTCGTACGGGCCCGTCGCGAAGCAAGAGGCGCACCAGCCGATGGGCCGAGCCGAACTCCTGGGGTCGGAAAGGTCAGACCGCGGCGCGGACCATGTCCGCCTGCGGGCCCTTCTGCCCCTGAGAGATCTCGAACTCGACCCGCTGGCCCTCCTCAAGGGTGCGGTAGCCGTCCATCTGGATCGCGCTGTAGTGGACGAAGACGTCCGCACCACCGTCGACCGCGATGAAGCCGTAGCCCTTCTCCGCGTTGAACCACTTGACGGTGCCCTGAGCCATTCCGAACTCCCCTAGTGCTGTGCTGGCCCTTCACGCGCCCGCAGGTCGCGGGCCCGGGTCTGGTTTCGAGGCCGGCCCGGGGAACCCCCCCTGGACGCAGCCGTGCACGCCGCGGTCCCCCGCCGAGCCACCGGACGGCATCCGATGGGCGGGCGATCGCGTCGATCGCGGCTGAATGTATCCGGATCGACGCCCTCTGCAACAGGGTCAGTCACAGGGAATTCCCCGGGCCCGCCAGGTGACACCTCCGGTGAAATCAGGAGGAAATCGGCATTTCACGCCGGACATAGCGGACGAATTACTCAAATCCCCTTGAGAATTCTGACATCTGCCTGACATGTTTCACGGCCGTGCGCGCGGCGCCGGTCTCAGCGGCCGGACGGTCACCGGCGATACGGGTTCAGCCGGATTCGGGCGCCGGTGAAAGGGGAAGGGGAGCCCTGTTCCCAGCCGAGCGACACTCTACTCCGACTGGACCCGGAAATATTCCCGCCGAAATGCGGCCGGCCGCCCCCGCGTACGGAATTCGGAATTCCGTACGCGGGAACGGCCGGCCGGGAAGAGCGGCGGACGGGCTCAGCAGCCGCCGGCCACCGCCGGGATGATCGACACGCTCGCGCCGTCCTTGATCTCGGTCGCCAGCCCCTCCGCGAACCGCACGTCGTCGTCGTTGACGTAGACGTTCACGAAGCGGCGCAGCTTGCCGGCGTCGTCCAGGACGCGGGCGGCGATGCCCGGGTGGTTCTTGTCGAGGTCGGCGATGACATCGCCCAGGGTGGCACCCTCGGCGGCGACCTCGGCGGAGCCGCCGGTGTAGGTGCGCAGGATGGTGGGAATGCGGACGTTGGCGCTCATGGCGGGGGCTCTCCTAGCGGGGTGGTGGTCAGGCGGAGGCGAGGCCGGCGTCGCGGAAGGACTCCAGCGTCGGGCGGATGACGGTGGTCATGCCGGAGTCGGAGACGGCGTCCAGGGTCTTCAGGCCGTCGCCGGTGTTGATCGCGACGGTCTCCTTGGCCGGGTCCAGCTGCCCGGTCTCGACGAGCTTCTTCAGCACGCCGACGGTCACCCCGCCCGCGGTCTCGGCGAAGATGCCCTCGGTGCGGGCCAGCAGCTTGATCGCGGCCACCACCTCGGCGTCGGTGACGTCCTCGACCGCGCCGCCGGTGCGGCGGGCGATGTCCAGCACGTACGGGCCGTCGGCCGGGTTGCCGATCGCCAGCGACTTGGCGATGGTGTCCGGCTTGACCGGGCGGATCACGTCCCGGCCGGCCTTGAACGCGGCCGACACCGGCGAGCAGCCGGCCGCCTGCGCCCCGAAGATCCGGTACGGCCGGTCCTCGACCAGACCGAGCCTGATCAGCTCCTGCAGCCCCTTGTCGATCTTGGTGAGCTGGGAGCCCGAGGCGATCGGGATGACGATCTGCTCCGGCAGCCGCCAGCCGAGCTGCTCGCAGATCTCGTACGCCAGCGTCTTGGAGCCCTCGCCGTAGTACGGGCGGAGGTTGACGTTCACGAAGCCCCAGCCCTCGCCGGCCGGGTCGCCGATCAGCTCCGAACAGAAGCGGTTGACGTCGTCGTAGTTGCCCTCGATGCCGACCAGCTCGCCGCCGTAGACCCCGGCCATCACGACCTTGCCCTGCTCCAGGTCGTGCGGGATGAACACGCAGGACTTGAATCCGGCCCGGGCCGCCGCCGCACCCACCGCGCCGGCCAGGTTGCCGGTGGACGAGCAGGACAGCGTGGTGAAGCCGAACGCGCGGGCCGCCTCGATGGCGCAGGCCACCACGCGGTCCTTGAACGAGTGGGTGGGGTTGCCCGAGTCGTCCTTGATGTGCAGCTGAGCGGTGAAGCCCAGCTCACGGCCCAGGTTGTCGGCCTTCACCAGCGGGGTCCAGCCCGGGTTCAGGTTGGGCTTCCCGGCGACATCGGCCGGAACGGGCAGCAGCGGAGCGTAGCGCCAGATCGACGCCGGGCCGGCCTCGATCCGCTTGCGCAGGTCCTCGGCGGCCTCGCCGCCGAAGTCGTACGCGATCTCCAGCGGCCCGAAGCACTCCAGGCAGGCGAAGCTCGGACCGAGCGGAAAGCGGGTGCCGCACTCCCGACAGGACAGCGCGGCGGCGGGGCCGAGGTCAACGGTGAGGGATGCGGGTGCGGCGGTGTCGATAGCCATGATGGCGGAGGCCTCTCTCCTCATCTTCCCCGTGACGCGGTCGCGCCACAGGCCGGAATTGGCACCTGTCCCGCCGGGCCTGTACGACAGCCGCGCGAGAAGGTTGCCGGGACGTCAACGGGCCGTTCCCTCAGTCCCTCTGGATGAGCTCTGTGAAGTTGTGGTCCTGCTCAGCGGTGACCCCGGCGTGCGAAGGTCCGATCGCTGTACGAAGACTGTATCCGAAGGCGTCAACCCCGAACGGGACCGTCCGCCACGCGAGATGCCCCGTCCCACCCGAACCCGCCGAGGAGAGACCCGTGCCCGCCGAACCGACCCCCGCGCTCCTTCCGCAGGCGGCGTCCTGGCTGCGCCGCCGCTCCTGGAGCGCGGCCGACCGCCCGGTCGGCACGCTGCTGGACGCCAAACGGGCGGCGGGCCGGGCGGGCACCGTCAGCGTGGTCCTGCCCGCGCTGGACGAGGAGGCCACCGTCGGCGACATCGTCCGCACCGTCCGCCGCGAGCTGATGGAGCGCCTCCCGCTGGTCGACGAACTCGTCGTGGTCGACTCCGGCTCCACCGACGCCACCGCCGCGGTCGCCGCCGGGGCCGGCGCCCGGGTGGTGCACCGTGACGACATCCTGCCCCGGCTGCCCGCCGCCCCCGGCAAGGGCGAGGTGCTCTGGCGCTCCCTGCTGGTCACCAGCGGCGAGATCGTCTGCTTCGTCGACGCCGACCTGCGCGAGTTCGACCCGGCCTTCGTCTCCGGCATCATCGGCCCGCTGCTCACCGAACCCGACATCCAGCTGGTCAAGGCCATGTACGACCGGCCGCTCGAAGTGCCGTCGAGCGGCCCGTCCGACGCGGGCGGCGCGGTCGTCCCCTCCGGCGGCGGCCGGGTCACCGAGCTGGTCGCCCGCCCGCTGCTCAACCTGCACTGGCCGGAGCTGGCCGGCTTCGTCCAGCCCCTCGGCGGCGAGTACGCGGCCCGCCGCTCGCTCCTCGAACGGCTGCCGTTCCCGACCGGCTACGGCGTCGAGCTCGGCCTGCTGGTCGACGCCCTGGAGACCGCCGGTCTGGACGCCCTGGCCCAGGTGGACGTGGGCGTGCGCCACCACCGCCACCAGGACGGCCAGGCGCTCGGCCGGATGGCCGCCACCATCTACCGCACGGCCCTGGAACGCCTCGACCGCACCCACCGCCTCAAGGCCTCCGCCGACCTGGTGCACCCGCTGCTCACCCAGTTCACCCGCGACCCGGAAACCCGTGCCTTCACCGCCCACACCCACCCGGTCACCGGCCTGGAACGGCCCCCGATGCACACCGTCCCCGAGTACGTGAGCCGCCACCTGCCGCACTGACCGGGGTTTGCCGACCCTGGCCCCCGGCAACGTACCAACCATGGGCGATCTCACGACCGAACGTTCGAGTCCGACCGGCACCGCCCCCGTACTGGTGGCCTCCAACCGGGGACCGGTGTCGTTCAGCACCGCGGACGACGACACGCTGACCCTCCGCCGGGGCGGCGGCGGCCTGGTCTCCGGGCTCTCCGCCATCGCCGACCCCAGCGCCGTCTGGGTCTGCGCCGCCCTCGGCGACGCCGACCGCCGGGCCGCCGCGGAGGCCCCGCACGGCCGCCTCGACCTGGCCGGCCACGACGTCGGCGGACAGGCCGTCCGGATGCTGGACATAGATCCGGAGACCTTCGCCCGGGCCTACAACGGGGTCGCCAACTCCACCCTCTGGTTCGTCCACCACCTGCTGTACGCCACCCCCACCGCCCCCGCCTTCGACGCCGGCTTCCGCACCGAGTGGCAGGCCTACCTGGCCTACAACGCCGCCTTCGCCGACGCCCTCGCCGCCGAGGCGGCCCCCGGCGCCGCGGTCCTGGTGCAGGACTACCACCTGTCCCTCGTCCCCGCCCTGCTCCGCGCGGCCCGACCCGACCTGCGGATCGGCCACTTCTCGCACACCCCGTGGGCCCCGCCCGAGTACTTCCGGCTGCTTCCCGACGATGTCGCGGCCGCCGTCCTCACCGGGATCCTCGGCGCCGACCGGGCCGGCTTCCTCACCCGCCGCTGGGCCCTGGCCTTCGCCGACTGCTGCGAGGCGCTGCTCGGCGCCACCGTCGACCGGACCGCCCTCACGGTCACCCACGACGGCCGCACCACGTTCCTCGGCGTCCACGGCCTCGGCGCCGACGCCGACTTCCTGCGCGACCGCGCCCACCGCCCGGACGTCGACGAGCGCCTCGCCGCCCTCCGTGAGGCCGTCGGCGACCGGCGCACCGTCGTCCGGGTGGACCGCACCGAACTGAGCAAGAACATCGTCCGCGGCCTGCTCGCCTACCGGCACCTGCTGCGCACCCGCCCCGAGTGGCACGACCGGGTCGTGCACGTCGCCTTCGCCTACCCCTCGCGCACCGACCTCGCCGAGTACCGGGCCTACACCGCCGAGGTCCGGCGGCTGGCCCAGGAGATCAACGACGAGTTCGCCACCCCCACCTGGCAGCCGCTGATCCTGCACGTCGACGACGACTTCCCGCGTTCCCTGGCCGCCTACCGGCTGGCCGACGTGGCCCTCGTCAACCCGATCCGGGACGGCATGAACCTGGTCGCCAAGGAGGTCCCGGTGGTCTCCGACCACGGCTGCGCCCTGGTCCTCTCCCGCGAGGCCGGCGCGTACGCCGAACTCGCCGACGACGCGATCACCGTCAACCCGTACGACATCATCGCCACCGCCGACGCCCTGCACGCCGGGCTCACCATGCCCGCCGACGAACGCGCCGACCGCACCAAGCGCCTCGCCGCCGCCGCGACCGCCCTGCCGCCCCAGCAGTGGTTCCTCGACCAGCTCAACGCGCTCGGCTGAGCTCCTCCCCCAGCGCCGCCAGCAGCTCCACCACGCCGGCCGGGCCCGGGACCACCAGGTCGGCCCGGTCGGCGAGCTCGCGGACGGTCGTCCCGCTGCACACCAGCAGCCCGGCCAGCCCCTCCCCGCGCAGCTTCTCCACCGCCGCGTAGGCCGCCACATCGCCCAGATCGTCCCCGGCGTACAGCACCGACCGGGCGGCCCGCTCCCGCAGGAAGCCGGTCAGCGCGGCGCCCTTGTCCACCCCCGGTGGCCGCAGCTCCAGCACCAGCCGGCCCGGCTCCACCACCAGCCCGTACTCGGCGGCCAGGGCCGCCACCGGTGCCCGCAGCAGTTCGAACGCCTCCTCCGGTGCCCCGGTGCGCCGGGTGTGCACCGCCAGCGAGCGGCCCTTGTCCTCCACCCAGGTCCCGGCCGGCGCCCCGGCCCCCGCCAGCACGTCCGGCAGCGCCGTCCGCACCCCCGCCACCCCCGGGTGCACCGGCGGCGCCGTGACCTCTCCGGCCTCCCAGCGCTCGGCGCCGTAGTGCCCCAGCACCACCAGCCCGTCGACCGCCGCCAACCCGCCGTACTCGACCGCCAGCGCGGCCGGCCGGCCCGTCACCACCACGATCGAGCCGACGTGCGGGGCCAGCCCCCGCAGCGCCCCCGCCACGCCCGGATGCGCGCGCGCCAGGCTCGGATCGGCCACGATCGGTGCCAGCGTCCCGTCGAAGTCGAGGGCGACCACCGCGTCCCCGGGCGAGGCGAGCACCGCCTCCAGCCCCGTGCGCCCGGCGTCCGTGTCCGGCTGCGGAATCTCCTTGAAGACCATGCCCGGACCCTACCCACGCGGCCGCGCCGTCACCCGGCCGGCGGTCGGCTACCGACCGCCACCGACCGCCACCGACCGCTACCGACCCACTGCCGACCCGCTACCGGGCCGCCCGCCGGGCCACCCGTACCCGCCGCAACCGGTTCACCAGCACCGGCGCGTGGGCCAGGGCCTCCGGCCGATCCAGCAGCCCGTTCAACAGCTGGTAGTACCGCGTGCTGGAGAGCCCCAGCTCCTCCCGGATCGCCCGTTCCTTGGCCCCGGCCGTGCGCCACTGCCGTCCCTCCAGCTCCAGCACCGCCCGGTCCCGCCCGGTCAGCTCACCCATGCCCCGTCACCGCCTCCGACGCCCCGGTCCGCTACGACCTGTCATTCTCCCCCGCCGGTCCGACACACTCTGCGCCCCCGCGCTCCCCGCCCGCGCCGCTACCGTCGCTGGCATGACCACCAGCTTCGCCCTGCACATCCCCACCGCCGAGCTCGAACCCGACCCGCTGGACCCGGCCCAGATCGTCTCCGGCACCCCCGAGGTCTCCGGCAAGGTCCTCTCGGAGTCCCCCGACGGCCGCCAGCTCCGCGGCATCTGGCAGATCACCCCCGGGGTGGTCACCGATGTCGAGGCCGACGAGCTGTTCGTGGTGCTCGGCGGCCGGGCCACCATCGAGATCGACGGCGGCCCGACCCTGGAGGTCGGCCCGGGCGACTGCGCCGTGCTCCGGGCCGGCGACCGCACCACCTGGACGGTCCACGAGACCCTCCGCAAGGCCTACGCCATCACGCTCTGACGGAGCGCTCCGACCACCCGCCACGCCCGTGGCCGCCGAGGGGCCCGCGCGCCGGTCCGGCTACTTCCGGACCCGCGCGGCCTCCTTCAGCGCGGCCCCCTGCAGCCCCTCGAGCACCTTCTTGGCGTCGCCGGTGACGGCCTCCCCGATCCCCGCCTTGATCCGGTTGCTGACGTCGGTCCACGCCGGATCCCCGAACGGGTAGAAGCTGGCGTTCGTCAGACCCGTCGCGAACTGCTTCAGGTCGTCGTGCTTGCCGTCCGTCGTCATCTGGGTGAAGGCGTCCTGGGTCACCGGCAGCAGGTTGTAGGTCTCGTCGAACTTCAGCTGGTTCTCCTTGGTGTACACGAAGGAGAGGAACTTCTTGATCTCGTTCTTGTGCCCGTTGGCCTTGAACGCCATCATCCAGTCGGCGACCCCGAGGCTGCCGGTCTTGGCCACCCCGTCCCGCTTCGGTATCGGCGCCGTACCGAAGTCGATCTTCCCGGCGGCGGCCATCCGCAGCAGGGTGGGGTGCCCGTTCAGCATGCCGACCTTGCCCGCCGCGAAGTCCGTGAACACCGGCGTGCGGTTCATCTTGCCCGGCTCGGCGTAGGTGAGCTTGGTGTCGACCAGGTTGGTGCGCAGCCAGCTGAAGGTCGCCTGGTTCTGCTGGCTGTCGATGGTGTAGTTGCCGACGTCGTCGGAGAGGCTGCCGCCCCCGCTGAGCGTCCACAGCATCGACTCGGCCGGGGCCTCCTCCGGGCCGAGCGGCAGGCCGTACGGGGTGACCCCCGGCACCTTGGCCTTGATCTTCTCGGCGTCCTGCTTGAGCTCGCTCCAGGTGGCCGGCGGCTGGCTGATCCCGGCCTTCTGGAAGACCGCCTTGTTGTAGAACAGCACCCGCGAGGAGGAGACGAACGGGATGCCGTACTGCGTGCCGAGCATCTGCCCGGCGTGCGTGAAGGAATCCATCATGTTGGCCTGGGTCTCCAGGGACAGCACGTCCGTGGCCGGGTAGAGCCGGTCCGCGGCGGCCTGGTCGGCGAACCCGCCGGTCTGCAGCAGGTCGGGCGACGTGCCGGCGGCGATCAGGTCGTCGACCCGCTTGCCGATGTCGGTCCAGCCGACCACCTCGACATCGACCTTGATCCCGGGGTTGGCGGCCTCGAAGCGGTGGGCGATGTCGTCCCAGTACGGCTTGGAGCTGGTCTCCGCGCTCTCGCCGTAGTCGGCCGCGACCAGCTTGAGGGTGACCGTGCTGTCGCCCTGCCCACCGCAGCCGGTGAGCAGCAGCGCTCCGGCCAGCGCGGTGCCGAGCAGACGGGTGGGGACCTGGGCGCGCCTGTTCAACGCGGGTACCGCCTTCGAGGGGGGAGTCCGATGGACGTCGGAGTTGTCTGAAAAGCGGCCGGACGGGGGAATCCGGCAGGGGGGAGGCGTAACACTGTCAAACCCACCGCACGGTGGTCCACACCTCTGGCCGGTACGTGCCGGGTAGTTATCGAAGTGCGGAGGTCATTGCACGATGCGCAATGGCGGCGAGCCGCAGCAGGACGCGCAAAGTGCCGCACACCACATGGTTCTGCGACAAAGCTCACCTACTTTGGACCAGACCAATCCGACAACTGGACTAGACCTCTCCGACCCGACCAAGGGAAACTGTCCTCCGTGAAGCACGTCATCGCACTCGATGTAGGCGGCACCGGCATGAAGGCCGCGCTGCTCGCCCAGGACGGCTCCGTGCTGTTCGAAGCACGCCGACCGACCGGGCGGGAGCACGGCACGGACGCCGTCGTCGCCGCCATCCTCGACTTCGCCGCCGATCTGGCGGACGAGGGCCGAAGCCGTTTCGGCGTCGCCCCGCTGGCGGCGGGCGTCGCCGTCCCGGGGACGATCGACGAGAGGAACGGTATCGCGGTCTTCTCCGCCAACCTCGGCTGGCGGGACCTCCCCCTGCGCAAGCTGCTGGGCGAGCGCCTGGCCGGCCCGGGCGGCCCGCCCATGCCGGTCGCGCTCGGCCACGACGTGCGCTCGGGCGGTCTCGCCGAGGGCCGGCTCGGCGCCGGCCGGGGCGTCGAGCGCTTCCTGTTCATCGCGCTGGGCACCGGCATCGCCGGCGCCATCGGCATCGGTGGCCGGATCGAGGCCGGAGCCCACGGCTACGGCGGCGAGATCGGCCATGTGGTGGTCCGGCCGGGCGGCCCGCAGTGCGGCTGCGGCGCCCGGGGCTGCCTGGAGACGCTCGCCTCCGCCTCCGCCGTCTCCCGGGCCTGGGCCGCGGCCTGCGGTGACCCCGACGCCGACGCGGCATCCTGCGCCGTCGCGGTGGACGCCGGGGACGACCGTGCCGTCGCGGTCTGGCAGCACGCGGTGAACGCCCTCGCCCACGGCATCGTGCTCGCCCAGAGCCTGCTCGACCCGTCCACGGTGATCGTCGGCGGCGGGCTGGCCGAGGCCGGTGACACCCTCTTCACTCCCCTGCGCGCGGCGGTCAACGAGCGGCTGACCTTCCAGATGCCCCCCGAGGTCGTACCGGCCATGCTCAAAGACACCGCCGCATCCCTGGGCGCGGGCCTGCTCGCCTGGGACCTGCTCTCCATGGAGGTGACCGCGTGACCACGCGGATTCAATCAGCGGCTCTGCCGCGGCGTACCGCACTGGCCGGCGCCCGACTCGTCCTGCCCGGCGGTGTCGTCGAGGGCGACCGGCTCTCGATCGACGGCCCGCTGATCGCCGGCTTCGGCGGCGCGGCCGGGCCCGGCGACCTCGACCTGACCGGGTACACCGTCGTCCCCGGCTTCGTCGACCTGCACGTCCACGGCGGCGGCGGCGCCTCGTACACCTCCGGCATCGCCGAGGAGGCCCTCAAGGTCGCCCGTACCCACCTGGAACACGGCACCACGACCACCATGGCGTCCACCGTCACCGGTGAGATCGACGAGGTCGCCCGCCAGGCCTCCGTGCTCTCCGAGCTGGTCGAGGACGGCGTCCTCGCCGGCATCCACTTCGAGGGCCCGTTCATCTCGCACAACCGCTGCGGCGCCCACCGCCCCGACCTGCTGCGCGACCCCGACCCGGCGCTGGTCCGCAAGCTGGTCGACGCCGCCCGCGGCCACGCCAGGATGGTCACCCTGGCGCCGGAGCTGGCCGGCGGCCTGGAGTCCGTGCGGATGCTCGCCGACCTCGGTGTGATCGCCGCCGTCGGCCACACCGACTCCGACTACGCCAAGACCCTGGAGGCGATCGAGGCCGGCGCCACCGTCGCCACCCACCTCTTCAACGCCATGCCCGGCATCGCCCACCGCGCGCCCGGCCCGATCGTGGCGCTGCTGGAGGACGAGCGGGTCACCGTCGAGCTGATCAACGACGGCATCCACCTGCACCCCTCGGTGCTCGACCTCGCCTACGGCACCGCCGGCGCCTCCCGGGTCGCGCTGATCACCGACGCGATGGGCGCGGCCGGCATGGGCGACGGCCTCTACCCGCTCGGCCCGCTCCAGGTCGAGGTGAAGGAGGGCGTGGCCCGTCTGGTCGAGGGCGGCGCGATCGCCGGCTCCACACTCACCCTGGACGTGGCGTTCAAGCGGTCCGTCACCGTCAACAACCTGACGCTGAACCAGGCCGCCGAGTCGCTCTCCGCCGCGCCGGCCCGCCTGCTCGGCCTCGCCGACTCGATCGGCTCGCTGGAGACCGGCAAGAACGCCGACCTGGTGGTCGTCGACTCCGAGAGCTACGACCTGATCGCCGTGATGCGCCGCGGCGAGTGGATCACCGGCGCCGAGAAGTTCGCCCCGGTCACGTCCGTCTGACCGACGGCCACGGCCGCCCGCCCCCTCCGCACAGAGGGGACGGGCGGCCGTGGTGTGTCCGGGGCCGGTCAGCCGGCGCTGGGTTCGAGCGTCACCTGGTCGATCAGGACGGTGCCGCCCACCGGGGCCGAGACGGTCACGGTGTTCGGTCCGGCCTGGAGCGGCGGAGTTATGTAGGTGGTGTACCAGGAGGACGCCGCGTCCTTGCCCGGCGAGTAGTTCCGGAACGCCAGACCGCTCGGCCAGTCCTTGCCGTTGACGGCGACCGTCGCCTTCACGTCGGCCCCGGGGTTGTTGAAGTGCACGGTCAGCTTGTACGTCCCGGCCGCGGCGACCTCGCCGGTCCAGGTCACCGAGGACCCGGCCTGGAGCGTCAGATAGCTGCCGTCCGCCGACTTGGCGCCCTTGACGGTGTTCCCGGACGGCGCGTTCTGGCCCTGCAACTGGCTCGCGTCCACGGTGCCGGGGCCGTTGGCCGGGGCGGCACTGGCCGAGGGCGAGGGGGCGGTACTGCCCGCCGTGGTGGTCGGGGTGACGGGCGCGCTGGCCGAGGGCGTCGGCTTGTCGTCCTTGTCGCCTTCCGGGTCACCGGTGGAGAGCGCTATCCCGGCCCCGATCGCGATCGCCGCGACCACCGCCACGGCACCGATCACCGCACCCTTGCTCCGGCCGCTGCTCGGCCGCTCCTCCCCCGGCTGCGGGCGGGAGTGCTCGGCGTAGCGGGTCTGCTGGGTCGGCACACCGCCGTACTCGGGCTGCTGCTGCGGGTACGGCTGGGCGGGCTGCCCCTGCGGGTACCCCTGCTGTTGCTGCGGCGGGTAGGGCTGCTGCGGCGGGTACGGCTGCTGACCGTACGGGGCCTGCTGCCCGTACTGGGCACGGCCCACCTCCATCGGGCGGCTGTACGACGTGCGCGGCACGCCCTGCTGCGGCTCGGCCGACTGCGCGGCGCTGCCGTCGGCCGGGCGGTAGAGATAGCCGAAGGGATCGTCGTCCTGCGGTGCACCGCCCTCCGGGCTCTCGGGCACTCCGTTGCTGCCGGCGGTCGTCACGGTGGTCAACTCCCCATCGCGGTCGCGCCGCCCGGCTGCCGTGCCGCCGGCGCAAGTCATGGTCGCTCGTACCCGGGAACCCTACCTGCCGTCTCCCACAGCGGGGAAAGAGCCCTTGACAACCGGCGGGTAGCTCGCGCCCGGCGGGGCCGCGCCGCTGCTCAGCCCGCCCGTCGGTGCGAGCGCTCGCCCCGGGCCCCGCGCACCGAGCCGCCCCTGGCCCGCTTCTCGTCGTACATCCGCTCGTCCGCGGTGTGCAGCACCTCCTCGATGCTCATCCCGCAACCCGCCCAGCCGACGCCGAGGCTGACGCCGACCCGCATCGCCCGGCCGTCGATCCGCATCGGCGGGATGATCGCGTTGCGCAGCCGGTGGGCGAGGTCCTTGGCCTCCTCCCGGCCGATGCCGTCGGCCAGCACCACGAACTCGTCGCCGCCGAGCCGGGCCACCGTGTCGCCGTCCCGGACGGCCCCGCTCAGCCGGCGGGCGACCTCGACCAGGACGGCGTCGCCCGCGTTGTGGCCGAACCGGTCGTTGATCGACTTGAAGCCGTCGAGGTCGCAGAAGAGCACCGCGAGCCCCTTCTCCACCGCGGCCGCGCCGCCCGAGCGGAACGGGCCCGACCAGACCTCGCCGCCCGCACCCTGGTCGGCGGGGACCACGGCGTGCACATGTTCGCCGTAGCCGCCCGGCCAGTCCGTCCCGCCCGGGGGGAAGTCCGGCCCGGGCTGCCCGTCGGGCGCGCCGTAACCGTGCACCGGCCCGGACCGCGGGTCCGTCCCCTCCAGCCCCCCGTACGCGGCGTGCGCGCTGTAGGAGTCGGCCGGGTAGCCGGGGTACGCCTGCGGGTAAGCCCCCTCGCCGTGCCCGGCGACGGCGCCGACGGCCTGCGGCTCGTTGCAGAGCCGCCGCCCCAGCCGGGCCTTGAGCTCGGCGCCGTTGGGCAGGCCGGTGAGCGCGTCGTGGCTGGCCCGGTGCGCCAGTTGGAGCTCGTGGCGCTTGCGGTCCTCGATGTCCTCGACATGGGTGAGCAGGAAGCTCGGGCCCTCGGCGGCGTCGGCGACGATCGAGTTCCGCAGACAGACCCACTGGTAGCCGCCGTCCCGCCGGGACAGCCGCAGTTCCGCCCGGCCGCTCTCGGCGCTGGTGCGCTCCAGCAGGGCGCGGTCCTCGGGGTGGACGAGATCGGCGAAGCTCTGCTGCCGGAGCACCGCGCGGGGGCGGCCGAGCAGCCGACAGAGCGCGTCGTTGACCCTGGTCAGCTGGCCGCGCCCGGCACCGTGCAGCTCGGTGATGGCCATCCCGCTGGGCGCGTACTCGAAGGCCTGGCGGAAGCTCTCCTCGCTGGCCCGCAGCGCCTGCTGCTCCTTCTCCAGGCGGGCCAGCGCACGCTGCATCTCGGCGCGCAGCCGGGCGTTGCCGATCGCGATGGAGGCCTGGAGGGAGAACATCTCCAGCGCCTCGCGGGTCCAGGCGCCGGGCCGCTTGCCGCTGCGCGGACGGTCCACCGAGAGGACGCCGAGCAGGTCGCCGCCGGCGCTGTACATCGGGGCGAGCAGCCCGTCGGCGGGGTGCCAGTCGTTGGCGTAGACGGGCTGCGGGCCGTCCCCGATCCAGCGCGGGATGTCGCTGGCGACGGCCCAGCCCCGGTCGTAGGGGAGGAAGCGCAGGGTGCCCCAGTGGTCGCTGACGCCGAGCAGCCGGTCCCAGGACTCGCGCGAACCGACCTGGCCGAGCAGGACGGAGGGGCCGCCCATGGCGCTCTCCTCCAGCTCCCAGACGGCCGCCACCACGAGGTCGCCGTCCGGGCGGACGAGGCTGACCGCGGCGGCGTCGAAGCCGAGCCCGTGCACCGCGCCCTCGACCACGGCCTGCAGCGTGCCCGCCAGGCTGCGGGCAGCGTTGAGGTCCGCCACGACCCGGTGCAAGGTGCGGAGGGTCGCGAGACGGACGTACGGCTCCGACTCGGCTTCCATGCGGGGGCTCCCCGGCTGCTTCGGATAGTTCTTGAATGGTTATCGTCCGATTGCCAGAAGAACTGAATCACAGGGAGCACAGCGTTCGGCACGCTCGGTCAGCAATAGGCCGCCACTTGTGACTTAAATCACACAAGACTTATGCGCCCTTAATCAGTTCATCCGTCCCGTATGGGGACATAAGGCTTCATCGGGATATTTCTCCTGGTCGGCCGCATTGACCGCGCACTGAAGCCACCTGACGGCCGGCGGGCTCCCTGCTTCACTCCTGCGGGTGAGTCCGGCGGCGAACCGTAACCTCTGCGCCGTTGGTCCTACGACCACGGCCCGATGCCGTTCTGCCCGGCCGCCGACTACCGTGCGGTACGTGTACTCGTCCCCGCAGCCCGAAGCTGCCCCCCAAGCGACGCCCGACGAGTTCCGGGCAGCGCTCTCCCAGCTCGCCTCCGGCGTGAGCCTGGTGACCGTCCACGACCCGGAGGACGGCGAGGACGTCGGCATGACCGCCACGTCCTTCCTCTCCGTCTCGCTGGAGCCGCCACTGGTGCTGATCTCCGTCCGCGAGGACTCCCGGATGGACGACGTGCTCTCCCGGACCGACACCTGGGCGGTCTCGCTGCTCGCCGAGGAGCAGAAGGCGCTCGGCTCGCGGTTCGCCATGAAGGGCCGGCTCAGCGACCGGCTGCTGTTCGCCGACGCGCCGCACCACCGCGGCCCGCTCACCGGCGCACCGCTGATCGACGGGGCGCTCGCCACCGTCGAGTGCCGCACCGAGCAGCGGATAGCCGCCGGTGACCACACCCTGCTGCTCGGCCGCGTCCTGGAGGCCGTGGTGCCGAACCCGGGCGGCCGCCCGCTGCTCTACTTCCGCGGCTCCTACCGGCAGCTGGGCTGACCCGCTCCCCGGCCCCGGGCTAGTCGGAGTGCGGAGCGCGCCGGCCCTGCTTCAGCTCGGAGCGGTGCCGCTTGTTGGACAGCCGCCGCTCGACCATGCCCCGGCTCGGCTTCGTGGCCCGGCGCGACTTCGGCGGCGGCGCGGTGGCCTCGCCCAGCAGCGACGCCAGCCGGGCCGCGGCGACCTCGCGGTTGCGCCACTGCGAGCGGTGCTCCGAGGCCCGCACCACCAGCACCCGCCCGTCCACCAGCCGGCCGGCCAGCCGCTCCAGGGCGCGCTGCTTCCAGACCTCGGGCAGCGCCGCGGAGGCCGCCAGGTCGTAGCGCAGCTCCACCTGGGTGTCGGAGGTGTTGACGTGCTGGCCGCCGGGGCCGGAGGAACGGGAGAAGCGCCAGACGAGCTCGGTGTCGGGGACGACCACCGAGCCCCGTACGCGGATGGGCTCGGGCATGCGCCCATCATCCCGTGCCCGGGGCCGCCGGTCACCCGGTTATCCGGCCGCGCCCGCAACCCCGACAATGGCGTACGTGATCGAGCTCGGCTACTCCCTCTCCAACCGCTTCCCCGACCCCCCGCAGACCGACTACCGCAGCGCCTCCGTGCACACCCTGCGGTACGACCTCTTCTGCGGCGACGTCTACCTCGACGCCGACGGGACGGAACTGTCCACCGACTGGAAATGGGTGCCGGTGCTCGATTTCGCCTGGGCCCTGTGCGACATCGCCGAGCAGCTGGACCGCGACCCGGACGGCAGCCGCGCGGCCCGGGTGCAGACGGCCGACCTCGACTTCACCCAGAACACCGAGCTGCTGCGGTTCGCCCGCCGCTTCAACTGGGTCGAGGTCACCGCGACCTGGCTGCCGGACGAGCCACCCGCCGTCGTCCGCCACAGCGAGCTGCGGCGCGAGGCCAGGGACTTCCTCCAGGACACCCTCGCCGATCTCTTCGACATGCACCCCGACCTGGCCGACAATCCGAACATCTGGTCACTTCAGGGCCGCTACCGTCGAATCTGACCACTTCGCGTGCCCGCCCCGATCGGCCTGTTCCGACGGTTCATTGCCCTCGTCTTTGCCCAACCGTGATTCACCGCGGAAATTGGCCACCCGGTACGGAACCAAGTCACCGGGCTCTCGCGTTATCCGGGTCAAAGCAACGAAGGGACAGCAAACACCATGCCAGTGAGCCTCTCCAAGGGTGGCAACGTCTCGCTGACCAAGGAGGCCCCCGGCCTGTCCGCGGTCACCATCGGACTCGGCTGGGACGTCAGGACCACGACCGGTGCCGAGTTCGACCTCGACGCCAGCGCGATCGTGCTGAACGCGGACGGCAAGGTGCTGTCCAACGGCCACTTCGTCTTCTTCAACAACACCAGCACCCCGGACGGCACCGTCGTCCACACCGGTGACAACCGCACCGGCGAGGGCGCGGGCGACGACGAGGCGATCAACGTCAACCTCGCCGGCCTGCCGGCCGAGGCCGCCAAGATCACCTTCCCGGTCTCGATCTACGACGCCGTGGCCCGCTCGCAGAACTTCGGCCAGGTCCGGAACGCCTACATCCGCGTGATCAACGCGGCCGGCGGGGCCGAGATCGCCCGCTACGACCTCTCCGAGGACGCCGCCACCGAGACCGCCATGATCTTCGGCGAGCTCTACCGCAACGGTGCCGAGTGGAAGTTCCGCGCCGTCGGCCAGGGCTACGCCTCCGGTCTGGCGGGCATCGCCCAGGACTTCGGCGTCCAGCTCTGACGCCACCCCGGACACGCCGAAGCGCCCGGCCCTCCACCACGGAGGACCGGGCGCTTCGGCGTTGACGGCCACCGGAAACACCGCGGCGCGGGCAGCCGGTCGGACCGGCCGCCCGCGCCGACGGCGCCGGGTTCAGCGCGAGGCGCGCAGCTCCGGAAGCTGGAGCAGTTCGGTCTCGTCGTGCGGGGTCAGATCGACGACCTCGGGCTCCACCGCCGCTTCCTCCGGCGCGGGAGACCCTGCCTGCACCATCGAAGCGGCGTGCGCCTGCGCCTCTGCCTGGGCCTGGGCCTGGGCCTGAGCGGCGACGGCCTCGTCCCCCACCACGTCCGCCAGATCGGCGCGCTCGCCCAGCTCCGAGACGCTCCCGACGGCCGGCGTCGGAGCCGCCGCCCGGACGGCCGCGCCGGAGCTGCGGCCGAAGAAGCTGAAGCCCTGCCCCCGGACCTGCCCGGACTGCACCGGCCGCGGCCGGTGCCGCTCGGCCGGCACCACGGGCGCGGCGGGCGTCCCGCCCAGCTGCTCGACGGTCGCGGTCAGCACCGGCCGCGCGGGTGACCCGCCGACCGCCGGCCGTTCGCCCACGGCCTGGTCCTCCGCCGCCACGGACGCGGCCGACGCCGGGGCAGGCACCGCAGGAGCCACCGGAGCGGGCACTGCGGGCACCACCGGAGCCGGTACGGGCGCGGGGGCCGGAACCGGTGCGGCGGGCGCCGTACGAGCCCGCAGCGCGACCTGCGCACCGGCCGCCCGCTCACGCTGCGCCTCCTGCGCCGCCGCACGCCGCTCCAGCTGCCGCAGCACGGCCGCCGCGCGGACGAACGCCGCCGGGCTGGCCGGGTACTTGGGACGGCTCGCGGCCAGCGCCCGCTGGGTCGCCTCGGCCTCCTTGAGCGCCTGCTCGGCGACGGCGACGGCCCGCTCGCGCAGCAGCCGGGCGATCTCCGTCTCGGCCTTCGCCAGCCGAGACTTCTCGGCGGTCAGCCGGCGGCCGAACCGGGTGGCCCGCTCCTCGGCGACCTCCGCCGCGTACTCGGCCTCGGCGAGCTGCTCCTCGAAGCGCTCCTCGGCCCGCAGCCGCTGCGCGGCGGAGGCCTCGGCGGCCGCCCGCGCGGCCCGGTCGCGCTGGCGCAGCAGCACCGCGATCCCGAGCGTGGCGAGCACTGCGGCGACACCCACCGAACGCACCAGGACGGTGTCCTGACTGAAAAGCAGCGCGGCCACCGCGGCGACGATGAGCACGCCGGCGGCGGTGGGGGGAAAGACCCGGCCGAGGACGGAGGAATGACGGTGGCGTCCGCGAGACATGCCAAGAAACTAGCGTGCGAATTGGGGCCGTGTCAGCCCAGGGTCCCCTTTAGCCCTTGACAGCACGCAACCTTTACCGCACGTGCCCGGCCCCTCACTCAAGATCACCGAGTGCCGCCCGCTCAGCGGGGGGATGCCGCCGGGCCGCTCGGGTCGTCGTGGTTCTCCGGCAGCTTGCAGACGTGCTGCAGCCAGAGCGCCGCCGCGATCACCGCCGCACCGGCCAGCACCGCGAAGCCGGCCGTGACGGCCTGGTCCTTGCGCGCCGACACGTCCAGCTCGCCCAGCAAGTAGATCCCCGCGCCCGCGTAGATGCCGGTGACCACCGCCGAGACCAGCGCGCTCGCCTGCCCCAGCACCACCGCCCGGGCCGCGCCGAGCGGGTCGACCCCCTTCGCCCCGGGCTGCCGCTCGCGCGCCGCCTTCAGCCGGGACCGCAACGAGAGCGCGGTGGCCAGCAGGATCACCGCCACCGCGGCCAGCACCACCGGCGCCGCGCCGGGCACGGCCGGCAGGGTGTCCAGGGAGGCCCAGAGCTTGGAGCCGGCCCAGGACAGCGCCGTCGTAGCGGCGGTGATGCCGACCAGCAGACGGAGGCGAAGCAGCTTCACTCGGACGAGGTCCTTTCCCGGGGTACCGGAGACGGGCGGCCGCCCCCGGGCTGGGCCCTCTCCCCCGGCAGCCGGGCCGGGAGCGTGCCCCCGGCCCGTTGACGGGCAGGAGCCGAGGGCGGGGACGACGGCGTCAGGCCACCGTACCGGGCCCGGCCGGGCGGACACCCGCACGGAGGGCGGACACCTACTCGTACGGCCGGAGCCCCCGCCCGAGTTCCCCGGCCGCGGCCAGTGCCGGTTATTCCGGCAGGGTCAGCCGGATGTCCTCACGCCGCCGGACCCCCTGGGAGTCCGGACCGCCGAGCGCCGCCAGCAGCTCGGCGACCTGGCCCCGGCCGGGCAGCTCGGCCTCCGGCTGGGCGTCCAGCCAGGGAGCGAGCACGAAGGCCCGCTCGTGCGAGCGCGGGTGCGGCAGCAGCAGCTGCGGGTCGTCGCTGGTGACGCCCTCGTAGGTGAGGATGTCGACGTCCAGGGTGCGCGGGCCCCAGTGGACGGTGCGGACCCGGCCGAAGGCGTCCTCGATCGCGTTGCCGCGCTCCAGCAGGTCCTGCGGCGGCAGCGAGGTGCGCAGCACGACCACCGCGTTGTAGTAGTTGGGCTGCTCGTCGGGGCCGCCGACGGCCGCCGTCTCGTACACCGCGGAGACGGCCTTGATCCTGAGGCCGGGGGTGTCGGCGAGGGCGTCCACGGCGCCCTGAAGGGTGTCCAGACGGTTGCCCATGTTGCTGCCGAGGGCGATCACGGCGCAGCGCTGGCTGTGCAGCGTGGTGTCGGCCGAGTCCACCCGGCTCTCCAGGTCGAACGTGGTCGGCGGGGCGGTCGGGTCGCTGGTGCTCATCGGATTCCCTCTGCGGCTGGAACGGGGTACGCGGCGTGGGTCATGCGCGGCCCCGGTGGATGGTCACGGTCACGTCGTCGAACGGCACGGTGATCGGGGCGTCCGGCTTGTGCACGGTGACCTCGACCCCCTCGACCGGGTCGTGCTTCAGGCACTGGTCCGCGATGCGCTGGGCCAGGGTCTCGATCAGGTCGACCGGCTCGCCGGCGATGATCGCGGTGACCTCCTCGGCCACGATGCCGTAGTGCGCCGTACGGGTGAGGTCGTCTCCGGCCGCGGCGGGGCGGGTGTCCAGGTACAGCACCAGGTCCACCACGAAGGTCTGGCCCTCGATGCGCTCGCGCTCGAAGACGCCGTGGTGGCCCCGGGCTCGCAGGCCCCGCAGGGTGACGCGGTCCAGCAAACGAATCACTGCTCCCAGTCGGACGGGCCCCGCCCCCGTGGAAAAGACGTGGGCAGGCAGGGTGAAGGCGGGCATCGCGCTCGCCACTCCGTTTCGAATCTACCCGCGAGCGCTGACAACGCCTGACCGTCCTACCCGGCACGAACCGTCGCCACGCACACCCCAATGGCAATTGACATGAACGTTCGGTGACCACTCGGACATTCCCGGGCCACCACCCGGTACTGATTTCCCGCCGGCGCCCGATTCAGTCCTCGTCGTCCTCGTCGCCGCTGGTCAGGACGGGTGAACCATGGTGCGACCAGAGCCTCCACCCGGCCGGGGTCCGGCGGAAGAGATTGGTCGAGACGACCTTTCCGCCGATCAGCGGGCCGAGTTCGCCCTCCTCCTCGGCCTCACCGCCGGAGAGGATGTTCTCGGTGCACGTGACAAGGGCCACATCGCCGTGCACCTCGGCCTCGACATCGGTCAGGAAAAACTGGATGTACTCCGTGTTCATCATGATCAGCATGTACGAGCGGGTCACCTGGGCCCGTCCGCGCAGCACCGGCCAGCCGGGGTGCACACACACCACGCCGCCCTTGTCGTCGGCGTCGGCGGCCCCCAGCCAGGCGTTCTCGACCGCCTCCAGATCGCCGTTCTCCAGGGCCTCGTACAGCGCCTGGTTGGCCGCCAGTACGGCCTCCCGGTCCGCCTCACGGGCCCGCTGTCCCGCGGTCTCGCCACTCACCCTGCCGTCACCTGCCACTGGCCCTCCCGTCTCGCCTCCCTCCTTGCCTGCCAACGGGCAGGAGGAGCCCTACCGAGCCGCGCGCTGCCAGGCCGCGACCACCCGGACGGCGTCCGCCGTGCCGGACACGTCGTGCACCCGCACCGCCCAGGCACCGGCCCGGGCCGACAGCACCGACACCGCGGCGGTCGCGTCGTCGCGCTCCCGGGCCGGGCGCAGTTCCCCGGTTTCCGGGTCGGCGAGCAGCGTACCCAGGAACCGCTTGCGCGATGCGGCGACGAGCACGGGACGCCCGAGCGCGGTGAGGGCGTCGAGACGGCCGAGCAGGGCCCAGTTGTGCTCGGGGGTCTTGGCGAAGCCCAGACCGGGGTCGAGGATCAGCTGCTCCTCCTTGACGCCCGCCGCCAGCAGCGCCTCCACCCGGGCGGTCAGCTCGCCGACCACGTCCGCGACCACGTCGTCGTAGACCGCCAGGGCGTCCATGTCGGCGGACTGCCCGCGCCAGTGCATCACCACGAAGGGCGCGCCGGTCTCGGCCACCACCCGGGCCATCGCCGGGTCGGCGAGGCCGCCGGAGACGTCGTTGACCACCCGGGCGCCGGCCGCGACGGCCTGCTCGGCGACCACGGCGCGCATGGTGTCGATGGAGACGACCACCCCGGCGTCGGCCAGTTCGCGCACCACCGGCAGCACCCGGCGGAGCTCCTCCTCCTCGGACACCCGCTGCGAGCCGGGCCGGGTGGACTCGCCCCCGACGTCCACCAGGTCCGCGCCCCTGGCCCGGAGCGCGAGTCCGTGCGCGATCGCGCGGGCGGGGTCGTGCCACATCCCGCCGTCCGAGAAGGAGTCGGGCGTGACGTTGACCACGCCCATCACGGCGCAGCGGTCGAGCCGCGGCAGTCCGGCCGGAAGGGAGAAGGACAGCAAATCGCTCATACCCCCATTATCGAACGGAGCCCCCGCCGAGGATTCTCGGCGGGGGCTCCGTCCAGGTCGGCGGCGGCGTGGTCAGGCGGCCTCGCCGACCTCCGGCCGGGCCGGGGCGGGCATCAGGCCCTCCCGCTGGCGCCTGCGGCCCAGGCGCGGCATGCCGAGGGTGATGAAGGCCTCGGCCTGCATCGCGGCGAATCCGATCCGCGGCAGGTCGCGGGTGTTGGGGAAGACCAGGAAGCGCGGCTCCCACTCGGGCTGGAACTTGGCGTTGAACTTGTACAGCGACTCGATCTGGAACCAGCGCGAGAGGAACACCAGCAGCCCGCGCCAGGCCCGCAGCACCGGGCCGGCGCCGATCCGCTCGCCGCGGGCCAGCGCCGATCGGAACATCGCGAAGTTGAGCGACACCCGGCGCACGCCCATCGCGGGCACGGCCTGCAGGGCGGCGACGATCAGCAGTTCGTTCAGGCCCGGGTCGGCGGCCCGGTCGCGGCGCATCAGCTCCAGCGAGATGCCGTCCGGCCCCCAGGGCACGAAGTGCAGCACGGCCTTCAGGTCGTCCCCGGTCTCGCCCTCCTCCGGGGCCTTGTGGGCGGTGACCACCACGCAGGCGTCGTCGCCCGGGTCGCCGAAGCGGCCGAGGGCCATCGAGAAGCCGCGCTCGGTGTCGGTGCCGCGCCAGCGGGCGGCGGCATCGGCGATCCGGTACTTCTCCTCCTGGCTGAGGTCGGCGACCCGCCGCACCTGGCAGGAGTAGCCGTTGCGCTCGATCCGCTTGACCATCTGGCGGACGTTGCGCATGGCCCGCCCGGCGAGCGAGAAGGTGCCGGTGTCGACGATCGCCTCGTCGCCCAGCTCCAGCGCGTCCAGGCCCGCCTCGCGGGTCCAGACCTCGCCGCCGACCTCGCTGCAGCCCATCACGGCCGGCACCCAGGCGTGCTCGCGGGCCTCGGCCATGAACACCTTGATCGCGCCCGGCCAGGCCTCCACGTCGCCGACCGGGTCGCCGGAGGCGAGCATCACGCCGGAGACCACCCGGTAGGAGATCGCCGCCTTGCCGGTGGGCGAGAAGAGCACGCTCTTGTCGCGGCGCAGCGCGAAGTAGCCCAGCGAGTCCCGCTCGCCGTGCCGGTCGAGCAGCCCGCGGACCTTCTCCTCGTCCTCGGTGGTCAGCTCCGGCTTCGGCTTCTCCGGGCGCAGCGCCAGGTAGGCGGTGGTGAAGGCGGTGAACAGGCCCATGCCGCCGAGCAGGTAGGCGACCAGGTCGGACATCCGGTCCGCGTTGTAGTGGACCGGCCCCTCGAAGCCGAACAGCCCGTACCCGACATGCTGGAGCCGCTCGAACAGGCCCGGGTGGCCGATCTCGTACTTGGCCCGGGTGCTCACGATCAGCAGGCCGAGCAGCACGCTGACGGTGCCCATGACGACCAGGTTGACCACGGCCCGCCAGCGGGTGCGCGGGTCCGCCTTGGCGTAGAACTCGCGCTGGTGCACCAGCATCACCGCGAACAGCACCAGCGAGACCACCGCCGGGCCGATCTGGTGCCAGCGCAGGATGTGCAGTGCGGCGCCGACCGGCAGCAGCACGCAGACCGCGCGCCAGGCGCGCCGCTTGCGCCGGCGCAGCGCGTGGGCGAGCAGCACCAGCAGCAGGCCGATCATCAGCGTCCCGGCCGCGGCCAGGGTGGTGGTACCGCCGGGCAGCTGCCCGGCGAAGCTGTGCACCTTGCTGTGCCGGAGCCTGGGGAACACCGCGCTGGCGATGTCCACCAGCCCGATCAGCAGACAGGCGTAGCCGACCACGCCGGGGAGCCAGGCCCTCGGAACGGCGGCGGCTTGGGTGCGAAGCGTCTGCAGACTGCGCCGACGACGCGGCTGCTCGGGGCTCGGCTCAACGGACACGGGAACGCTCATGGAAGCTCAGCGTAGAGGCTGTGGAGCGGTGTCCTGTCACTCCGGGGGAGGAGTTGTGATGGACCTTCATGCCTTTTCCTTCATCAGGCAATACGCATACCAAGGAACCGGAAACGGAAGGTAAACCGGAACCGAGCACGCGCTGCAATTGAGCCGAGGGTGGGAGCCGGAGCCCCGGTGCCGCGTGGCGCGACGGGGCCCTCACGTACGCGGTACGTACGGTGGACGCCGCATTCTAGGGCTCCGGTTGCGTCCGGTCACTCCCGGCCTCCCCTGCCTGCCCCGGCGTCCGGACAGCCTAGCCGCGGTGGCCCCGGCTGACGGACCGCCAGACGATGAAGCCCGCACCGCAGTGTCCTACCGGAAGGCCGACGGCATGGAACTGACCAGCAACGCGCTGGTGAACTCGCTGCTCGCACTCGGCGCGGCGGCCCTGGTCGCCACCCTCTGGCTCTGGCCCCGGCTGGCCCGCCAGCGCCCGCTGCCGGTGCTCGGCCGGATCGGACTGATGACGGTCACTCAGGCTCTGGTCCTGGCCGTGCTGGCACTGTCCGTCAACAACTCCTTCGGCTTCTACACCTCGTGGGACGACCTGCTGAACCCCGGCGGCGCCAAACTGACCCTCACCAGCAACGAGAACCACAAGGGCGGCGCACCGGCCTCCGACGAGCTGGTCCAGCCGAGCACCGAGGGCGGCCTGGAGACCGTCACCGACCTGCCCAAGGGTCCCCCGAAGGAGGTCGGCAAGGTGGAGTCGGTCGAGATCACCGGCACGGAGAGCGGCCTCTCCGACCAGATGTTCGTCTACCTGCCGCCCGAGTACTTCGACCCGAAGCTCGCCATGGTCCGCTTCCCGGTGCTGCTCGCCCTGGCCGGCTTTCCCGGCACCACCCTGCAACTGCTCAAGGAGCTGCCCGTCCCGCAGACCGCCTGGGAGCTGCGGAAGACCGGGAAGATGGCACCCGCCATCATCGTGCTGGCCCGCCCGACCGTCGCCCCGCCCCGCGACACCGAGTGCGTCGACGTGCCCGGCGGGCCGCGCACCGAGTCCTGGTTCGCCAAGGACGTGCCCGAGGCGCTCCGCTCGGCCTACCGGGTCAGCCGCTCGCCCTCCTCCTGGGGTGTGCTCGGCTTCTCCTCCGGCGGGAGCTGCGCGCTCCGTCTGGCGATGCGCTTCCCGGAGGTCTACGGCAACGGCACCGGCATGCACGCCGACTTCAAGGTGGCCGAGGACCAGTTCACCGGCGGCAACCTCTTCGGCGGCGATCAGACCCTGGCCGCCCAGAGCGACCTCGACTGGCGGCTGCAGAACCTCCCGGCGCCGGCCCTCTCACTGCTGGTGATCAGCACCCGCAAGGAGTCGGACTACCCGGACACGCTGAGGTTCGTCGACCACGCCCGGCAGGTGGCGGCCGCCAACCCGCAGTTCAAGGTCGATTCGCTCTACCTGGACGACGGCGGCCACAACTTCGAGAGCTGGGTCCGCGAGCTGCCCGCCGCCCTGGAGTGGATGAGCGCCCGGCTCAACTGGGCCTGACCGGCGGCGCGGCCGGGAGGGTGGCCACCCTCCCGGCCGGGCTCGCCCGCACCGCACGGGGCGCTCTGAGCGCATCCGCCGCCCGCTACCGCTACCGCCCGATGATCAGGCTCATCGCCTCGGCCCGGGTGGCCGGGTCGCGCAGCTGGCCGCGCACGCAGGAGGTGATCGTCTTGGCGCCGGGCTTGCGGATCCCGCGCATCGACATGCACATGTGCTCGCACTCGACCACGACGATCGCGCCGCGCGGTTCGAGGATCCGCATCAGCGCGTCCGCGACCTGGCTGGTGAGCCGCTCCTGCACCTGCGGGCGGCGGGCGTAGACGTCGACCAGCCGGGCCAGCTTGGACAGCCCGGTGATCTTGCCGCTGGTGGACGGGATGTACCCGACGTGCGCGACGCCCCGGAACGGCACCAGGTGGTGCTCGCAGACCGAGGTCAGCTCGATGTCCTTGACCAGCACCATCTCGTCGTGGCCGAGGTCGAAGGTGGTGGTCAGAACGTCCTCGGGCTCCTGCCAGAGGCCGGCGAATATCTCCTTGTACGCCCGGGCCACCCGGGCCGGGGTCTCCAGCAGACCCTCGCGGTCCGGGTCCTCCCCCACGGCGAGCAGCAGCTCGCGAATGGCGTTCTCGGCCCGCTTCTGGTCGAAGGTCCCGACGGTGGACGAACCGTCGAGCGTCACCGGGTCGATCATGCGGGCCTCGCTAACTAGGTGGGACTTGGCTTAACAGCACGGATGCCGCGCCTCCAGGGTACAAACCCTGGTGACGCGGCATCCATTCCGTCCTTTGCCAGGCGGCCGGATCAGCCCTCGGCGGGCGGCTCGGTCGGCAGCGGCGGGAGCTTCACCACGTCGACCGGGGTGGTCTCCGCAGCGGCGGCGCCGTTGGTCAGCGCCAGCTCCTTCGGGGACTGCACCGGCGGCCGGGTGGACGGCGTGCGCCGGGACGAGCCCGTCCAGGCCGGCCGGGCCGGGCGCTTGACGATCGTCGCGAAGATCTCGGCGATCTGCTCCTTGTTGAGGGTCTCCTTCTCCAGGAGCTCCAGGACCAGGTTGTCGAGCACGTCGCGGTTCTCGACCAGGATCTCCCAGGCCTCGTTGTGCGCGGTCTCGATGAGCTTCTTGACCTCTTCGTCGACCAGCCCGGCGACCTCTTCCGAGTAGTCGCGCTGGTGGCCCATCTCACGGCCCAGGAACGGCTCGGCACTGTCCGAACCGAACTTGATCGCGCCGAGCCGCTCGGTCATCCCGTACTGGGTGACCATGGCGCGGGCCGTCGCGGTGGCCTTCTCGATGTCGTTCGACGCACCGGTGGTCGGGTCGTGGAAGACCAGCTCCTCCGCCGCGCGGCCGCCCAGCATGTAGGCCAGCTGGTCCAGCATCTCGTTGCGGGTGGTGGAGTACTTGTCCTCGTCCGGCAGCACCATGGTGTAGCCGAGGGCCCGGCCGCGGGACAGGATGGTGATCTTGTGCACCGGGTCGCTGTTGGGGCACGCCGCCGCCACCAGGGCGTGGCCGCCCTCGTGGTACGCGGTGATCTTCTTCTCCCGGTCGGACATGATCCGCGTGCGCTTCTGCGGACCGGCCACGACGCGGTCGATCGCCTCGTCCAGGATGCCGTTGTCGATCAGCTTCTTGTCCGAACGGGCGGTCAGCAGAGCGGCCTCGTTGAGGACGTTCGACAGATCCGCGCCGGTGAAGCCGGGGGTGCGCTTGGCGACGGCCGAGAGGTCGACGTCCGGCGCGATCGGCTTGCCCTTCTGGTGCACCTTGAGGATGTCCAGCCGGCCCTGGAGGTCGGGACGCTCCACCGCGATCTGGCGGTCGAAGCGGCCCGGGCGCAGCAGCGCCGGGTCCAGGATGTCGGGGCGGTTGGTGGCGGCGATCAGGATGACGCCGCCCTTGACGTCGAAGCCGTCCATCTCGACCAGCAGCTGGTTGAGGGTCTGCTCGCGCTCGTCGTGGCCACCGCCGAGGCCCGCACCGCGGTGCCGGCCGACTGCGTCGATCTCGTCGACGAAGACGATCGCCGGGGCGTTCGCCTTGGCCTGCTCGAAGAGGTCGCGGACCCGGCTGGCGCCGACACCGACGAACATCTCGACGAAGTCGGAACCCGAGATCGAGTAGAACGGCACCCCGGCCTCGCCCGCGACGGCACGCGCCAGCAGGGTCTTACCGGTACCGGGCGGGCCGTACAGCAGCACACCCTTGGGGATCTTGGCGCCGACCGCCTGGAACTTGGCCGGCTCCTGCAGGAACTCCTTGATCTCGTGGAGCTCCTCGACCGCCTCGTCCGCACCGGCGACATCCGAGAAGGTGGTCTTCGGGGTGTCCTTGGTGAGCAGCTTGGCCTTGGACTTGCCGAACTGCATGACGCGCGAGCCGCCGCCCTGCATCTGGTTCATCAGGAACAGGAAGACCAGGACGATGATCACAATGGGCAGCATCGACAGCAGCAGGCTGACGAAGGTGCTCTGCTTCTCCGGGCTGATGGTGTAGCCCTCGGAGAGCGTGCTCTGGTCGTTGTCGTTGATCTGGGCCTGGAGCTTGTCGGCGATCGCGACACCCTGGTCGCCGATGTACGAGGCCTGGAACTTGCTGCCGGACGGAACCTTGCCCGTACCGGCGTTGGACAGGCTTGCGCCGTCCTTCAGCTGGATCTTGATCGTGTTCGAGTCACCGGTGGTGATCTGCGCCGACTTGACCTGCTTGGCGTCGATCGCGGCGACGACCTGCCCGGTGTCCACCGTCTTGTAGCCGTTCGAATCCGAAACGACCTGCATCAAGACGATGACGGCGAGGACGGCCAGCACGATCCACATGATCGGCGCACGGAAGTATCGCTTGACGTCCATCCATGCGGGGCGTTGCCGCCCCGTCCCTCCTGCCACTCAACGGCGCCGCGGGGCCGTGGCCGCCGGCGCATCCGGTCTGTGCTCATGTGAAGAGCGGTTTTATTGGACCGTACCGCAGTCCGACCCGCCCGTGGCGGGAGCACAGCGACACGACGTATTTCTTTGTCCCCCCGACTCAACGGGCGGGAACGGCGTACTGTTCCCGCCCGTAGCCCGAACGGAGCTCTCAGCCGCCGTAGACGTGCGGGGCGAGGGTGCCGATGAACGGGAGGTTGCGCAGCTTCTCCGCGTAGTCCAGGCCATAGCCGACCACGAACTCGTTGGGGATGTCGAAACCGACGTACTTGACGTCGATCTCGACCTTGGCGGCGTCGGGCTTGCGCAGCAGGGCACAGACCTCCAGCGAGGCCGGGCCGCGCGAGCCCAGGTTGCCCAGCAGCCAGGACAGCGTCAGCCCGGAGTCGATGATGTCCTCGACGATCAGGACGTCCCGGCCGGCGATGTCGGTGTCGAGGTCCTTGAGGATCCGCACCACACCGGAGGACTTGGTGCCCATGCCGTACGAGGAGACCGCCATCCAGTCCATGGTCACCTGCGAGTGCAGGGTGCGGGCGAGGTCCGCCATGACCATCACGGCCCCCTTGAGGACACCGACGATCAACAGATCCTTGCCTGCGTAGTCCCGGTCGATGCGCTCGGCCAGCTCCAGGAGCTTGGCGTCGATCTCGTCCTTGCTGATGAGCACCTTCGCGAGGTCAGCGCCCATGTCGTTCTGATCCACCGGGGATACGTCCTCAAACGTTCGGGGTCTGTGTGGCCGGCGGCCCGGCGCCCCGGGAGCATGCCTGCCCGTCAGTCGCCCTGTCGCCGAAAGACCAGCGTGCCACACCTGCGGGTGGCCTCGACGCCCCCGGGTAGGTGCAGCGGCCCCTGACCGCGCCATCCGGTGACCAGCAGGTCGATCGTTTCGAGGTGCCGCGCGAAGAGGTCCCCGGCCGGGCAGCCCGCCCGCAGTGCGGCCCTGCGCAGGACCCGGCGGCGCACCGCGGGCGGCAGTTCGGCCAGCTTCACGACCTCCAGGGCGCCCTCGCCGGACCGGAGATCGCGCTCGGCCAGCGCGGCCCACTGGTCCAGGGCGTCGGCGTCGTCGCGGAACAGCCGGGCGGTGCGGGCCAGCGCCTCCACCACGCCGCCGCCGAGATGCTTCTCCAGGACCGGCAGCACCTCGTGGCGCACCCGGGAGCGGGTGTACGCCGGGTCACAGTTGTGCGGGTCGTCCCAGACCGGGATCGACTGGGCGGAGCAGGCCTGCCGGGTGGCGGCCCGGTCCAGCTCCAGCAGCGGGCGGCGGTAGCGGCCCTTCTGGGCGGGCATCCCGGCCAGCGAACGGGAGCCCGAACCCCGGGCGAGGCCCAGCAGCACCGTCTCCGCCTGGTCGTCGCGGGTGTGGCCGAGCAGGACGGCGACCGCGCCGTGGCGCTCGGCGGCCTCGTCCAGGGCCGCGTAGCGGGCGTCCCGGGCCGCGGCCTCCGGTCCGCCGGCCCGGCCGACCCGGACCGGGACCGCCTCGACCGGGTCGAGCCCGAGCGAGCGCAGCCGGTCGGCGACCTGGGCGGCGCGGTCGGCGGAGCCGTCCTGGAGGCCGTGGTCGACGGTGACGGCACCGACCCGCAGGCCGATCTTGGGGGCTTCGAAGGCGGCGGCGATGGCCAGGGCCATGGAGTCCGCGCCCCCGCTGACGGCGACCAGGACCAGCGGCGAGCCGGGAGCGGCCGGGGTGCGCGGCAGCCCGGAGGGGTGGCGGTGGGCGTTGCCGATCAGGGTGGTCCCGACGGCGGCGCCGACCAGCGGCGCTCCGCTCGAACGCTCGCGCGGCTCCCGGACCGGGGCGGTGAAGGTGGTGCCGGCCTCGGCGGCGAGGTCGGTGAGCGTGCGGCGTACGGCCAGGCGTATCGCTGCGACGGCGGGGTGTGGGCCCACGGCGGACGACTCCTCGGCGGAGGGGACAGGACGGCGGCGGGCGCAGCGGGAACCGCACCCTCCGTAAGCGCCTCGTTACCGGGCGCTCACAGATGGTGGCAGAAAGGAGCGACCCGCTACGCCACCCGCGCCACCAGTACGACCACCGTCCCACGTACGGGTGAATGGAAAAACGTATCTTCACCCGCCATCTGCACGATTGGACCACTCGTACGAACGGGTTTGACCGCCGTCGGCCACCCTTCGGTGGCCAATCTGATCAGCAGCTCGCGTGATCGGCGGCTGGTCGGCTGGTCGGATCAGTGGGCGACGCGGGCGACCCAGGCGGCCGGGTCGTGGATCTCGTCCTTGGTCGGCAGGGTGTTCGGCGAGGTCCAGACCCGGTTGAAGCCGTCCATGCCGACCCGCTCGACCACACCGCGCACGAAGACCGCGCCGTCCTGGTACTGACGGAGCTTGGCGTCCATGCCGAGCAGTCGGCGGAGCACCAGGTCGAGGCGGTTGGCGCCGCGGTCCCGGCGCTGCTGGAACTTCTCCCGGATCTCCGCCACGCTCGGCACCACGGCCGGGCCGACGCCGTCCATCACCACGTCGGCGTGGCCCTCCAGCAGCGACATCACGGCCGTCAGCCGGCCCAGGATCTCGCGCTGCGCGGGCGACTGGACGACCTCCAGCAGACCGGTGGACGCCGAGCCGTCGCCGCGGCCGGCCAGACCCGGCAGGCCGCCGCCGAGCGAACCGGCCGCGTCCCGCAGGCGGTCCAGCAGCGCGCCCGGGTCGACGTCCGTCTCGGCCAGGAAGGACTGCACCTCGGACTGGATGTGGTCGCGCAGCCACGGGACGGCGGTGAACTGGGTGCGGTGGGTCTCCTCGTGCAGGCAGACCCAGAGCCGGAAGTCCGACGGGTCGACGTCCAGCTCGCGCTCGACGTGCACGATGTTCGGGGCCACCAGCAGCAGCCGGCCCGGGCCCGGGTCCTCGGGGCCGAGCCGGGGCTTGTCGAACAGCGCGGCCGGGCTGTCCGGCGCCTCCAGCGAGGGCTCCGCCGGGGCGAAGGTCTCGTACTGCCCGAGCACCTTGGTGGAGAGGAAGGCCAGCAGGGCGCCGACCTCGATGCCGGTGGCCTTCTCCCCCACCGTGCCGAGGACGCCCGCCGTGGTGCTGCCCGCCCGGCGGGCCTGGAGCTTCTCCACCAGGGGCTGGACGATGGTGCGGAAGCCCGCCACGTTGGCCCGCACCCAGCCGGGGCGGTCCACGATCAGCACCGGGGTCGCGGCCGCCTCGGTGAGACTGCTGGAGCGCATCCCGGTGAACCCCCGGACGTGCTCCTCGGCCTCCAGGGCGTGCCGGCGCAGCTCCGCCACCACGGCCGCCGCTTCGGCGCGGCTCACCTCCGGCCCCGGCCGTACCAGCCTGGTCGCGGTTGCGACCGCGAGATTCCAGTCGACCATGTCAGCACCGCCGCTCGCGCTCGTCATGCCCTCACCGTACGTGCTCCCGTCCGTCGGGGGGAGCCACAGGCGCCGACGTCCTGGGGAGTGGACCGCTCCGGTGCGTCCGGGTCAGTGGCAGCCGCAGGCGGCCAGCCGGGCGACGATGCGGTCCATGGCCGCGCGGGCGGTGTCGGCGGGGGCGGCGGTCCTCGTCATCACGGCGAAGGAGAGCAGCCGGCCGTCGGCGTCCACCACCGTCCCGGCCAGCGTGTTGACGCCGCTCAGGCTGCCGGTCTTGGCGCGGACCAGACCGGCCGCCTCCGCCGCACCGGAGTTGACGCCGAAGCGCTTGCCGAGGGTGCCGGTGAAACCGGCGATCGGCAGACCGGTCAGCACCGGGCGCAGCTTCGGGTGCTGGTCCGAGGCGGCCAGCGCGAGCAGGTGGACCAGGACGGCCGGCGGGATCGCGTTGTCGGGGCGCAGCCCGCTGCCGTCGTTGAGCACCACTCCGGCCGTCGGCACGCCGAGCCGGGCGAGCTCCTGGGTGACGGCGGTGGCGGCGCCCTCGAAGCTGGCCGGTTGGCCTGCGGCCAGCGCGGCCTGACGGGCGATCGCCTCGGCGAGGGTGTTGTCCGAGGTGGTCAGCAGCCGCTCGACGAGCCGGGCGACGGTCGGCGAGTCCACCCGGCCGAGGACCGGTGCGGCGGCGGGCGCCGGGGCGGCGGACGGCCTGGCCTTGCCGTCGACGGTGATGCCCTGGGCCTTGAGCAGGGCGGCGAAGGCGTCGGCCGCCTGGGCGGCCGGGTCGGCCACCCGGGCCGGCGCCTCCTCGCGGCTCTTCGGGTCGACCCTGCCCTCGTCGATCATCAGCGGGGTGACCAGGGCGATGTTCGCCGCGTCGTGGTTCTTGTGCTGCGGGTTGCCGGAGTAGAGCGAGAGGTCGTAGTCCAGCCTGACCGTGGTGGTGCCGACGGCCCTCAGGGCGGCGGCGGTCTGGCGCGCCAGTGCGTCCAGCGAGGCCGGCGCGGTGTCGGCGTCGGCCGCGAGCCCGCCGATCTGCACCTGGTCGGCGGGCAGCGCGGTGAGCGTCGGGTCGCCGCCACCCACGAGGGTGATCCGGTCCGGGTCCGTTCCCTTGACGACCCGGGTGCTCAGCCGGGTGTCCGCCGGGATCAGCGAGAGCGCGGCCACCGTGGTCGCCAGTTTGGTGGTGGAGGCGGGGGTGGCGGGCGTGTCCGCCCCGGAGCCGTACAGGAGCCGGCCGCCGGCCGCGTCCGCGACGGCGAAGGTGACGGTGCCGAGGCTCTTGTCGCCGAGCGCGCCGGCGAGCGCCTGCTGGAGGCCCTGGAGGGTCGGCACCCCGGCCGTCGGACCGGCCTCGGCGGCGGTCAGGACGCCCGTCGCGGCGGGCGCCGGGCGGCCGGCGGCGGACGGGGCCGCGGAGCCGGACGGGACGGGGGACCGCTCGTCGCCCTCGCCGTGCCCGGCGGTGTGCCCGCCGGGCGAGGGGGACGGCTGCGCGTACGCACCACCCGAGGTCAGGACCGTACCGGCGACCAGCACCGCCGCTCCGAACAGCCCTGCGGCCGTTCCCCGGCGGCGATGCCCCGCCCCGACCCCAGCTCTCACCGACGGCCCCTTTCCCGAGCACTCACTCCCGTAGGAGACACTTGGATTCTGTCAGTCCCTACCTTGGAGGAACCGTTGGAGTTCGACGTCCTTATCGAAATCCCGAAGGGCTCCCGCAACAAGTACGAGGTCGACCACGAGTCCGGTCGTCTGCGGCTTGACCGGATGCTCTTCACCTCGACCCGCTACCCGGCCGACTACGGCTACGTCGAGGGCACGCTCGGCGAGGACGGCGACCCGCTGGACGCGCTGGTCATCCTGGACGAGCCGACCTTCCCCGGTTGCCTCATCAAGTGCCGCGCCATCGGCATGTTCCAGATGACGGACGAGGCCGGCGGCGACGACAAGCTGCTGTGCGTCCCGGCGACCGACCCGCGCTGGGAGCACCTGCGCGACATCCACCACGTGTCGGAGTTCGACCGCCTGGAGATCCAGCACTTCTTCGAGGTCTACAAGGACCTGGAGCCGGGCAAGTCGGTCGAGGGCGCCAACTGGGTCGGCCGCGCCGAGGCCGAGGCCGAGGTCACCGCCTCGATCAAGCGTCTGGCGGAGTCCGGCGGTCACTGAGCCGTCGTACCGATCTCGTTCGTCCAGGGCCGTTCGAGGCAGGTCGAGGCAGTCGGAGGCCGGGGTTTGCGGAGCGATCCGCGGGCCCCGGCCTTCGCCGTGTCCGGGGCCGGGACTATGGTCCGGGTTTACCGACAACCTGTCGGCATGACGTTGACTTAGGTTAGGCTAACCATAACAATCGGGGGTGATCCCGATCCCCTGGAGGCCCGCATGCCCACGCCCGAGCAGCCCGCTCCGTTCTCCACCGTGCTCCGCACCGCCAGCAGCGAGGAACACGAGGCCGCGGAACAGTCCTCGTTCATGAGCCACCTGCTCGGCGGACGGCTCGGGATCGACGCCTACGCCGACCTCACGAGCCAGCTCTGGTACGTCTACCGCGCGCTGGAGGGCCGGACCGCCGAGCTGGCGGACCATCCGGTGGCCGGACCGTTCATCGACCGCGCGCTGCTGCGCACCGCCGCCATCGAGCGCGATCTGGAGCACCTGCGCGGAGCCGACTGGCGCGCGGGGCTGGCGCCGCTGCCCGCCACCGCCGCGTACGTCGCCCGGGTGGAGGAGCTGGCGGCCGAGTGGCCGGCCGGGTACATCGCGCACCACTACACCCGCTACCTCGGCGACCTGTCCGGCGGTCAGATCATCCGCGGCATAGCCGAGAAGACCTGGGGCTTCGAGCGCAAGGGCGACGGCGTGCGGTTCTACGTCTTCGAGGAGGTCGACAACCCGGCCGCCTTCAAGCGCGAGTACCGGGCCAGGCTGGACGCCGCCGGCCTGGCGCTGGACGACATCGAGCGCCGCCGGGTGGTCGACGAGTGCAAGCGCGCCTTCGTGCTCAACGGCGCGGTCTTCCGCGACCTGGACGCGCGCTACCCGCTGAGTGCATAAACGTTTCTCCCCGCACACGTGGGCCCCGGCGAGCAACCGCTCGCCGGGGCCGTTTCGTGTGCGGGCCGCTTCGGGCGGGGGTCCGTCAGGCCTGCGCGCCGCGGCGGCGGACCAGGACGGTGGCGCCGCCGCCGACCAGCAGCAGTCCGGCGGCGGTGGCCAGCAGCGGCACCACGGGGGTGCCGGAGCCGGTGGAGGCCAGCAGGCCGCCACCGCCGAGGCCGGCGCCGCCGGTGGTCAGCGTGGCACCACCGGCCGTACCCGCGCCGCCCGTACCGGAGTCGGCACCGCCGGTCGTGCCACCCGCCGTGCCACCGGTCGTGCCACCGGCCGGCGGGGTGGTCGGCAGCTGGGCGTTCCGGTCGAAGGCCAGCGAGACCGAGACCGGGTCCAGCGCCTCGCCCGCCTGGTAGTTGGCGAACGCGGGCACGCCCTCGGCGGTCAGCGTGGCGGGCACCGCGGAGAGCGTCACCACGCCGTCGACCGGGGCGAGGTCGGCCTTCGAGAGGTCCAGCTTGGCGATCCTGGCGGCGGAGAGCGAGGTGCTCTTCCCGTCCATGGACTTGGCGTTGACGTCGGCGGTCAGGTACGCGCCGTCCCGGTCGATCGTCAGGCCCGGCTTGGAGATGGTGGTGTCCAGCTTGTAGCCGCCGTTCTCCGGGTGGCCGAGGAAACGGACCGAGCCGTTGAAGCCGGCCGCCACCGAGTGGGTCGCGGTGTCGTACGTGCCGGTGGCGCCGGCGAAGCGGTAGTCGGCCGCGCCGCCGCCGAACTCGACCTTGCCGTTGGCGACCGGGCTCTCCAGGTACTTGCGGAAGCTCGCCTTGACCGACCAGTCCAGGGTGCCGTTGACGATGGCGAGTTCGCCGTTGCCGCTCGGCGCGGTGGTGGCCGAGGGGGTGCCGGTGGCGGACGGCGTACCCGTCGGCGAGGGGGTACCGGTGCCCGTCGCGCTCGCCGACGGCGAGCCGGTCGGCGAAGGAGTACCGGTCGTGGTGGCGGAGGCGGTCGGCGACGGGGTGCCGGTCGCGGACGGCGAACCGGTCGGCGCCGGGGTACCCGTGGCGGACGGCGACCGGGTGGGGCTCGGCGACTGGGTCGCGGACGGCGTGGCGGTCGGCGAGGGCGTGGCCGGGCTCTGCTTCAGCAGCAGCGACAACGGGTCGAGGTCCGCGCCGGCCTGGTAGAAGCCCGCGAACGCCCTGGCGCCCTCCTCGGTGAGCTTGGCCGCCGTAGGCACGCCGGTGGTGGTGTCCCGGCCGACGGTGAACGTCGCCAGCGGCACGTCGTCCCGTCGGGTGATCTCGGCGCCGACCGTCTCCTTGGACGCGGTGTCGGCGGTGAGCGTGCCGGCCGTCCCCGAGGTGCTGATCCTCAGGTCGCTCAGCGCCACGTCCAGCGCGCCGTGGTGGGCGCTGAACCGGACGCCACCGGTGAAGGCCGAGCTGAGGACGTGCGTGGACAGGTCGTACGTGGCGCTCGCCAGGCCGAAGTGGAAGCTGCCGTCGGCGTTGGTGGTGGCGCCCCCGGTCAGCTCCACACCACCCTGGCCGATCGGCCCGGTGACGTAGCTACGGAAGCTGGCCTTCACCCCCCAGTCCAGCCCGCCGGTGTCGTACGTGACGCTGCCGGGGCCGCCTGCGGCGAGGGCCAGCGCGGGGGCGCCGAAGGCGGTCAGGCCGAGGCCGGCGGTGGCGGCCGCGAGGGCGGCGAGGCGGGTGCGGTTGCGGCGGCCCGGCCGCTGGGCGGTGCTGCGGGACATGGTGGTGCTCCGTTCGGTGGGCGGGAGAAGGTGGTGCGGCGTCAGACCGGGGCGGGGCCGGGTCAGGACGCGTCGCCGGGGGCGGACCGGCGGCTCCGGCGCCGGGCGAGCACGCCGCCGGCCGCGGCGAGCGCCGCCACCAGCAGGCCGCCGGCCACCGCCACCACCGGGACACCGCCCGAGGAGGAGGCGGAGGAGGCGACCGGCGCGGCGGAGGGCGTCGCGGTGGCGGCCGGGGCGCTGCCGATGTCGGGCAGCGGGGGCAGGGCGGCGGCCGGGTCGAGGGCGACCGCGAAGCTCAGCGGGTCCATGTCGGTGCCCGCCGGGTAGAGGTTGCCGAACGCCTTGGCCCCCTCCTCGGTGAGCTTCAGCGGCAGCTCGACGGCCTTCAGCAGACCGCCCTCGGGCGTGAGGCCGGCCGCGTCGAAGACGGCCAGCCGGACGCCGGTGAGCTGCTGCGAGCCGCCGTCCGGCGTCCGGCCGGAGACGTCCGCGACCAGCCGGCCCTGGCCGCCGGCCACCGTCACCCCCGGGTTGGCGAGGGTGAGGTCCAGCCCGTAGCCGTCGCCGCTCCGCATCCCGGTGAAGCGGACGCTGCCGGAGAAGGCGGCGGTGAGCTCTCCGGTGGCGGCGTCGTAGCCACCCCTGGCCGGGGTCCAGCGGTAGAACGCGCCGCCGTCCGCCGCGCCGCCGCCGAGTTCCCAGCGGCCCTTGGCGATCGAACCCGTGACGTAGTCGCGGAAGGTCCGCCGTACGCCCCAGTCGAGCGCGCCGTTGGCGAACTCGGTGCGGGCGGGGGCCTGCGGGGCGGCGCTCGACGGCTGACCGGTCGTCGGCTGCGCGGTCGGCGGCTCGGCGGCCGGCGTGGTGGCCGGCGGCGTGGTGGCGGCCGGGGAGGGCGTGCCCCGCGCGGTGGTGGGCTGCGTCGCGGGCAGGTTGACCGAGAGCGTGACCGGGTCCAGCGCCGTCCCGGCGGTGTAGAAGCTGCCGAAGGCCTTGGCCCCGGCGTCGGTCAGCGTCGCGGGCACATTGCTGAGCGTCAGGGTCCCGGCCGCGCCGCGCAGATCGACGCCGGCCAGCGAGAGATCGGCCAGTTTCGCCTGACTGGCACTGCTGACCTGTCCGGTCTCCCTGGACTTGCTGCTGACGTCCGCGTAGAGCCCGGCCGCGCCGCCCTGGACGGCCCGGAAGGTGATCCGTCCGACGCTCAGGTCGAGCGCGTTGACGCCGTTCTCCTGGTGCCCGGTGAACCGGACACCGCCGGAGAACCCGGCGCTCAGCGCCCCGCTCGCCGGATCGTACGTACCGGTGGCGGAGTGGAACCGGAAGGTGCTGCCACCGACCGTGGCCGCGCCTCCGGTCAGCCCCCAACTCCCCTTGGCGATGGGCCCGGTGACGTACGTCAGGAAGGACTGTTTGATCCCCCAGTCCAGTCTCCCGCCGGAGACCTTCCCCTCGGCGGCGGCGGCCTGGAAGGGCAGCAGCGCCGCGGTGAGGAGGGCTGCCAGAGCGGCCACCAGGGAGGCGGCCAGGCGACGGAGCCGTCTGGGCAGAGGCACGGGGGATCACTCCTCGGCACGACAGGGGACACGACGGGGGAAGGGGCCTGCACGACGCCGACCCCCTTGCGAAACTGAGGTAAGGCTAACCTAATATATGAGTCAAGAGTCCCCCCGCCGCCCCTCGCACCCGGCCGCCGGTGGTGACAACTCCCAGTGAAGGGCCGCATGTTGAGCAGCACGATCCGAACCCGGGCCACCCGCGGGCCCGCCCTCCTGCTGCTCGCCCTCGGCCTGCTGCTCGCCCTGACCGCCTGCGGCGCGGCCACCGGCGCGACCGGAGCGGCCGGCTCGGCCGGCACCTCGCGCGCCCCGGACGCGGTCGAGCCACTGCCCGTCGAGCCCGCCCCGCAGCTGCCGGCCACCGCCGCCTCCGCCGACGGCCGATCGGTCACCGTCACCAGCGCCGACCGGATCATCCCGCTGAACGGCAGCCTCGCCGAGATCGTGTTCAGCCTCGGCCTCGGCCCCAGGGTGGTCGCCCGGGACGTCTCCACCACCTTCCAGCAGGCCTCCGCGCTGCCGGTGATCACCCAGGCCCACGACGTCTCCGCCGAGGGCGTGCTCTCGCTGCACCCCACCGTCGTCCTCGCCGACCGCTCCACCGGCCCGGCCGAGGCCATCGCGCAGATCCGGGCGGCCGGCGTCCCGCTGATCGTCCTGGACGACGCCAAGCGGCTCGCCGACGCCGGCCCCCGGATCGACACCGTCGCGGCCGCCCTCGGCGTCCCGGACGCGGGACGGCAGCTGAAGGAGCGCACCGAGCAGCGGATCACCGAGGCCAGGGCCGCGCTCCCCGGCGCCGACCGCCGTCCCAGGGTCGCCTTCCTCTACCTGCGCGGCAGCGCCTCCGTCTTCCTGCTGGGCGGCCCCGCCTCCGGCGCCACCTCGCTGATCGAGGCCGTCGGCGGCGAGGACGCGGGCCAGGCCGCCGGGCTCACCGGCGACTTCACCCCGCTCACCAGCGAGGCCCTGGTCAAGGCCGCGCCCGACGCGATCCTGGTGATGAGCAAGGGCCTGGACTCGGTCGGCGGCGTCGACGGCCTGCTCAAGCTGCCCGGTGTCGCCCAGACCCCGGCCGGGCTGGACCGCCGGATCGTCTCGATCGAGGACGGCCAGCTGCTCAGCTACGGCCCGCGCACCCCGCAGGTGTTGCGCGAGATCGCCGAGCAGCTCTACCCGACGGCCGCCAAGTGAGCACCGCCGTACGGGAGAAGCCCGTCCCGCTGCCCAGGGCCCGCAGCCGCACCGCCCTGATCACCACCGCGCTCGCCGTCGCCCTGGTGCTCTGCGCCCTGCTCGCGGCCGGCATCGGCGCCTACCGGATCCCGCTCGGCGACATCCTCGCCTCCTTCGCCCACCGGCTCGGCCTCGGCGGGCACGCGCTGGACCGCGTCCCCGAGTCGGTGCTCTGGAACGTCCGCCTCCCCCGGGTGGTGCTGGCCCTGCTGGTCGGCGGCTCGCTGGGCTGCGCGGGCGCGCTGATGCAGGGCGTGTTCGGCAATCCGCTCGCCGAGCCGGCCGTGATCGGCGTCTCCTCCGGCGGCGCGGTCGGCGCGGTGGCCTGCATCGTGCTCGGCCTGGACGCCCTCGGCAACTGGACGGTGACCGTCTTCGCCTTCGCCGGCGGCCTGGTCACGGTCTTCGCGGTGTACGCGATGTCCCGCTCCGGCGGCCGCACCGAGGTGGTCACGCTGATCCTCACCGGGGTCGCCGTCAACGCCTTCTGCGGCGCCCTGATCGGCATCTTCCTGTTCACCGCCGACTCCGCGGCGATCAGCCAGGTCACCTTCTGGCAGCTCGGCTCGCTCTCCCAGGCCACCTGGGGCAAGGTGCTCGCCGTCCTCCCGTTCGCCGCCGTCGGCCTCGCCGTGGCACCGCTCCACGCGCGGAAGCTGGACCTGCTGGCGCTCGGCGAACGCCCGGCCCGCCACCTCGGGGTGGACGTCGAGCGGATGCGGCTGGTGCTGATCACCGTCGTCGCGCTGCTGACCGCCGCCGCCGTCGCCGTCAGCGGCATCATCGGCTTCGTCGGGCTGGTCGTCCCGCACCTGCTGCGGATGGCGGCCGGCCCGGGCCACCGCTTCCTGCTGCCCGCCTCCGCCCTCGGCGGCGCCCTGGTGCTGGTCGCGGGCGACCTCGCCGCCCGCACCCTCGCCGAGCCCGCCGAACTGCCGCTCGGCGTGCTCACCGCGCTGATCGGCAGCCCGTTCTTCTTCTGGCTGCTGCGCCGGACCAGGACCAAGCAGGGAGGCTGGGCATGAGACTGCGCACCGACCGGTCGGTACCCCGACGCCCGCTGCCCGGGGACGAACTGCTCACCGCCGACGCCGTCCGGCTGACCGTCGGCGGGCGCGAACTGCTGGCCGGCGCCTCGGTCCGGGTCGCGGCGGGCGAGGTGCTGGCGCTGCTCGGCCCGAACGGCGCCGGCAAGTCCACCCTGCTCTCCGTCCTCGCCGGGGACCTCCCGCCGACCGCGGGCGAGGTCCGGCTGCACGGCCGCCCGCTGGCCGGGTACGGCACCGCCGAACTCGCCCGGCACCGGGCGCTGCTGCCGCAGTCCGCCGCGCTGTCCTTCCCGTTCCCGGCCGGCGAGGTGGTCCGGATGGGCCGCGCCCCCTGGTCCGGTACGGCGGCCGCCGCCGAGGACGAACCGGTGATCGCCGAGGCGATGGCCGCCACCGAGTCCACCGCCTTCGCCGAGCGCCCGTTCACCGCGCTCTCCGGCGGCGAACGGGCCCGGGTGGCGCTCGCCCGGGTCCTGGCGCAGCGCGCCCCACTGCTGCTCCTGGACGAGCCGACCGCCGCCCTCGACCTGCGCCACCAGGAGCTGGTGCTGCGGGTGGCCCGGGCGCGGGCCGCCGCCGGGGACGGCGTGGTCGTGGTGCTGCACGACCTCTCACTGGCGGCGGCCTACGCGGACCGGGTGGTGCTGCTGACCGCCGGTGCCACGGTCGCGGACGGGCCGGTGGCCGAGGTGCTGCGCGCGCCGCTGCTCAGCGAGGTGTACGGCCACCCGGTCGAGGTGCTGCCGCACCCGCGCACCGGCGTCCCGCTGGTGCTGCCGGAGCGGGACCGCTGACCACCCGGTGCGGGGGCGCGGTCAGCCCTCGTCGTCCAGCCGGAAACCGACCTTCAGACCGACCTGGTAGTGCTTGATCCGGCCGTCCGCGAGGTGGCCCCGGATCTGCGTCACCTCGAACCAGTCGAGGTTGCGCAGCGTCCGGGACGCCCGCTCGACGCCCTTGCGGATCGCGTCGTCGACGCTCTCGGTCGAGGACCCGACGATCTCGGTCACCCGGTACACGTGCTCGCTCATCACGGACTCCCTCAGCTGTGTGACGGCCCCCGGTCCACCGTGCACCGAGGGGGGTCCGCCCGCACGCCGACCGCCGTCCGGAGGCGTCTAAGCCGACCGGACCCCGCCGCCCCCCGTCCTCTGCCCGCCCTCTCCCGGGCCTAGAACGCCGCCCTGATCAGGCCCACCGGCACCCCGCCGCCGAGCAGCGGGGCCGCGCCGATCCGGTCGAGGGTGTCGTCCGCCGTCGTCACACCGAGCCGGCGCAGCGCGGCCGCCAGGACCGGCCCGCGGGCCCGCTCCGCGCCGTCCTCGATCTTGAAGGCGAGTGCCCGGCCGTCCGGCAGCGCCACGACCTGCACGGCCTCGGCGCCCATCTTGGACAGCAGGCCCGGGACCGCCCGCATCAGCCAGGTGTCGGCCCGGCGGGTGCCCGCCACGTACTCGGGGTGCGCGCGCATCGCGTCGGCCACCCGGCGCTCCGGAGTGCCGGGCTCCGCCAGCAGGAGGCCGCGGTAGCCGCGGGCCAGGCCGGTCAGGCTGACGGCCAGCAGAGGCGCGCCGCAGCCGTCCACCCCGAGGTGCCCGGCCGGCTCACCGGTGGCCTCCTCCAGCGCCTCGCGGGCGAGCAGCTGGAGAGGGTGCGCCGGGTCGAGGTAGCTCCCGGTGGACCAGCCGTTGGCGACGCAGGCGGCCAGCCAGCCGGCGTGCTTGCCCGAGCAGTCCATCAGGATCGGTGCCCGCCCGGCGCCGGCCCGCAGGAGGAGTTCGGCCTCGGTCTCGTCCAGCGGCAGGTCCGCCGGGGTCCGCAGGGCGGTCTCGTCCAGCCCAGCGTCGGCCAGGATCCGCCGTACGCCGTCGAGGTGAAACGTTTCTGCGGAGTGGCTGGAAGCCGCCAGTGCCAGCAGCTCGCCCCCGATCACCAGGCCGGCCCGCAGGGTGGCCACCGCCTGGAACGGCTTGGCGGTCGAGCGCGGGAAGACCGGCGCGTCGGGGTCGCCCAGCGCGAACTCGACCGAACCGTCGGCGGCGAGCAGCACCAGGGAGCCGCGGTGCCCCCCTTCGGTGAAGCCCGAGCGGATGACCTCGGCGAGAACGGGCAGGGCGGCGGACTGGGACATGGCGGATGCCTTCCGGGGGCGAGGGTGGGCCGGGGGCGAGCCGGGCACCGCTCCCGCCCAGGGCGCCTCACCCGGTCAGAGCGGGCCACCCAGGAGCAGGTCGTCGACCCGTGCTTCCCCATCACGGTACCTGCGGGTGATCTCCGCGCTGCAGCCGTCCGCCGTCCGCAGCAGCAGCTGCCGCCGCCCGGACACCTCGCGCTCGTGCGCGCGCAGCCGCTCCAGCGCCGCCAGCAGTTCCTCGGCCGGGTGCGCGGCCAGATCGGCCAGCTGGACATCGCCCATCAGGGTGTCCGCCTCCAGCTGGGACTGCTCGCCGCGCGGCGGCCCGAGGGTGACGTGCCGGGCGGAGCGGCGCACCGTGGACGGCGCGTCCGTGAGGATGGCCGGCAGCCGGTCCAGCAGGGCCCCGGCCGGCTCCTCGCCCGCCGCCGGTTCCCGGACCGGGCCGTCGTCCGGCCGCCGGTCGAGCTCGGCCCGCAGGATGTCCATCCGCCCGTGCAGCAGCCGCCGCAGATAGGACAGGTCGGCCTCCTGCTCCAGGGTCTCCCGGCGCAGGGTCCGCAACCGGTCCAGGCCCAGCCGCTCCAGATCGGGCGCCGCCGCCGGCTCCGGGCCCTCGGGCACCCGCCCGGACCGCTGCTGCGCCGCGCTGCTCGCGTCCATCAACCAACCACCTGCCGTCGTCCCGATCCCGCCCGCTCGCGGCACCCCGTCGCCTGCCGCCGGTCCGGTCCCGTCCCCCCGGCGGGCTGTTGCTCCCCGCCCGACGGACAGCACGCCCGGACACCCCCGAAGGTTCCCGCCCCCGGCCGGTGCCACCCCTCGGGGACGGCACCGCCGGAACGCCTGACCCAGCGGTCCGGCCTCCCGACCGAACCGGGCCCGGCGCGGCGGACCTTGACGCCCCGGACCCCTTGTACGGTCCACCAGCGTGCCACCCCGCCCGGCGCCGGTGCACCGCCTGTGCACCCGAACGGCCCCCTGGCGAACCGGGGTGGCTGATATGACCGGGGCTTTCCGCAGCAAGAGTGGCGCCCTTCGTGGCGCAGGCGCACACTGCCCGGCGTGCACATAGTGGAGTGCGCCCTCAAACGAACCACCCGCCTCCGGCACAATGGCCGCATGCGAGCAGTGGTGCAGCGAGTGACCGAGGCCAGGGTGACGGTGGCCGGCGAGAGTGTCGGCGCGATCGACGGACCCGGGCTCTGCGTCCTGGTCGGCGTCACCCATGACGACACCCCCGCCAAGGCGGCCCAGCTGGCCCGCAAGCTCTGGACCCTGCGGCTGCTGGAGGCCGACTCCGACGGGGTCGAGCGGTCCTGTTCCGACCTGGCCGCCCCGCTGCTGGTGATCAGCCAGTTCACCCTCTACGGGGACGCCCGCAAGGGCCGCCGCCCCACCTGGAACGCCGCCGCCCCCGGCCCGGTCGCCGAACCGCTGGTGGACGAGGTGGTCGCCCAGCTGCGCGCGCTCGGCGCCAAGGTCGAGACCGGCCGCTTCGGCGCCGACATGCGGGTGGCGCTGGTGAACGACGGCCCCTTCACCGTCCTCGTCGAGGTCTGAGCCCCGCTGCCCGGGTCCGAGCGCTACTGCGGGACGATCACGTCCTGCGTGCCCGGGACCGTCCCGGCCAGCAGGACGGCGTCCACCGGGACGTTCCGCTTGACGATGGCCAGCGCGATCGGCCCCAGCTCGTAGTGGCGCGCCGAGGACGTGACGAAGCCCAGCGCCCGCCCGTCCGGGTCCGAGGCGAGATGCACCGGCGTCCCGTGCGGGGGCAGCGTCTCCTCGGTGCCGTCCAGGTGCAGGAAGACCAGCCGGCGCGGCGGCCGGCCCAGGTTGTGCACCCGGGCGACCGTCTCCTGCCCCCGGTAGCAGCCCTTCTGCAGATGGACGGCGGTGGTCAGCCAGTCCACCTCGTGCGGGATGGTCCGGTGGTCGGTCTCGAAGCCGAGCCGCGGCCGGTGGCCCTCGATCCGCAGCGCCTCGTACGCCCAGATCCCGGCCGCCGGTCCGTACCCCTCGACCAGCGTCTCCAGCTCGGCGCGCGGCAGGAAGAGGTCCCGCCCGTACGGCAGTTCGCGCACCGCGGCGGCGCCCTCGGCGGAGGCGGTGGAACCGGCCGGCAGATGGACCACCGCGTAGTCGGCGGTCGCGTCGGCGACCTCCACCCGGTAGAAGAACTTCATGCTCTCCAGGTAGCCGACCAGCTCCCGCTGGGTGCCCGGCTCGACGTGCGCCCAGGTGGTGGTTCCGTCGTCGACCAGGTAGAGGGCGTGCTCGACGTGCCCGTTCGGGGAGAGCACCAGCGCCTCGGTGGCCTGCTGCGCGGGCAGCGCGCTGACGTGCTGGGTCAGCAGCAGGTGCAGCCAGGCCAGCCGGTCCGCGCCGGTGACGGTGACCACGCCCCGGTGCGAGAGGTCCACGAAGCCCGTGCCCCGGGCCAGCTCGCGTTGCTCGCGGAAGATGTCGCCGTAGTGGGCGGCCACGCCCTCGTCGGTTCCCTCGGCGGGGACGGCACCGGGCAGCGCAAGCAGCGGGCTCTTCATACCGGCCAGCTTACGACTGGGCCCGCCGGTGCTCGGCGGCGCAGTCGGCGCAGCGGCCGAAGATGGCGAAGTGCTTGAGATCGGTGTCGAAGCCGTGCTGGGCGCGCAGGCTGTCGATCAGCGGCTGGGCGATCTCGGTCCCGGTCTCGGTGACCTTCTGGCAGTCCCGGCAGACCAGGTGCAGATGGTGGTGCCGGCCGGCCAGGTGGTAGGTGGGGGCGCCGTGGCCGAGGTGCGCGTGCGAGACCAGGCCCAGCTCCTCCAACAGCTCCAGGGTGCGGTAGACGGTGGAGATGTTGACACCGCTGGCGGTCTGCCGGACATGGCAGAGGATGTCGTCCGGGGTGGCGTGGTCGAGCACGTCGACCGCCTCCAGGACGAGCTGCCGCTGGGGCGTGAGGCGGTAGCCGCGCTCGCGCAGGTCGGCCTTCCAGTCGCCGGAGAGCTGCCAGTCGGTGGTTCCGGTGTCCGCCACGGTGCTGTCCCTGCCAAGGTCGGGGAGTCCTGATGCAAGTGTAGGGACCGGCCCGCGGCCGGTCCCTACCTCAAGCGCTGACGAGTCGTGCTCAGCGGAAGAACGCGATGCCGTCGTCCGGCAGGTCGTTGATGTCCTTGACCAGCTGGGCCGGGCTGAGCACCTTCTTCAGCTGCGCCGACATGTACGGGCGCAGCGGCACCTCGGGCGCGGCCTTCTCGCCGACCCAGAGCAGCTCCTCGTTGACGAAGCCGTACAGACGCTTGCCGCCGGAGTACGGCGCCGAGCCCTCGATCCGGGCCACCGCGTCGGTGGAGACGTCGATCTGGGGCTTGCCGTCGGCCAGCTCGCCGTACCAGATCTCCACGGTGCCGTCGTCACGGACGGAGGAGATCTCGATCCCGCGGGCACCGCCGGTGCCGTGCTGGTTGCTGGTGATGCGCCAGAACGCGTGCTCGTTCTCCAGGGGGCGGACCTTCTCGCCCTCGTTGTCCAGCACCCAGGTGCGGGAACGGAACTCCAGGAAGGGCCGGCCGTCGTGCCGGATGACGATCTCCTGGCCGAAGTTGCACTTCTCGGTGCCGGCGCCCTCTTCACCGGGCAGCGGCGCGTAGACGCCCGCGCCCTCCCAGGTGCCGAGGAGGAAGGCGAGCGGGACGACGTCCTTGTGGAGGTCAGAGGGGATCTCGATCATGTTCCTGGTCGCTGTCGTCGGTGTGGGGCTGCTTCAACCGTACGGCAGTCGACTCAGCGCTGGCCCTGGTACAGCTTCATCACCGAGAAGATGGCGAACCAGGTGATCAGCACGGCCATGAGGGCCAGCAGACCGTCGAAGAAGATTTCCAGACCGGACACGGGGGGCTCCCAGGGCGGCGACAGTGTGGTGGATTTTGCTGCCGCTCACTCTATCCGCCGGTCGTCGACGGGTCTCGGTGAGCCCCACCCCGTCGGAATTTCGCCGACACCCTAGGGTGTCGGCATGTCGTCGAACACGAAGCCGGGCCAGAAGAAGCTCGTCATCAAGGTCACCGCCGGGGCGGACGCGCCGGAGCGCTGTTCGCAGGCCTTCACGGTGGCCGCGGTGGCCGTCGCCAGCGGGATCGAGGTCTCGCTCTGGCTCACCGGGGAGTCCTCCTGGTTCGCCCTGCCCGGGCGGGCGGCCGAGTTCGAGCTGCCGCACGCGGCGCCGCTGCCGGACCTGCTGGAGTCGGTCCTGGCGGCCGGCACGGTCACCCTGTGCACCCAGTGCGCGGTGCGGCGCGGGATCGAGCAGAAGGACACCGTCGAGGGTGTCCGGATCGCGGGCGCGCAGGTCTTCGTCAGCGAGATCATGGCCGACGGCGTGCAGGCGCTCGTCTACTGACGTTCCTCGTGGTCGGGGCGGTCCCGGTCGTGGCCGGGGTCGTCCCACTTCGGGTCGTCCCAGCGCGGGTCGTTCCACCAGTCGTCCTCCGGGTCCCGCTTGTTGGCGAAGACCGCGGCGGCCGGTGGGATGACCATCGCGAAGACGCACATACCGATCGCGGCCGGGACGGACCAGAACCGCACCAGGCCCCAGGCCAGGACGAACAGCCCGAGGCAGACGCCCATCATGGCGAAGTAGTAGCGATGCCGCCGGCGTGCCTGCACACTTCCACGGTACGGCCGAGGGCCCCTGCCCGGAGCAGGGGCCCTCACCGTCTTTCCGCGACCGGATCAGACCGCGATCGCGACCTCGACCGGGACGCCCTGGGCGGCGACCACCTGGCGGTCCACGGTCTGGCCCGGGACGAGCGCGCGCAGCGTCCACTTGCCCGGGCGGGCGAAGAACCGGAACTGGCCGGTCGCCGAGGTGGGCACCTCAGCCGTGAACTCGCCGCCCTCGTCGAGCAGCCGGACGTAGCCGTTGACCGGCTCGCCGTCGCGGGTCACGGAACCCTGGATGATCGTCTCGTTAGCCACGTCAACTCCTGCCAGGTCCGGGCCGCCGGCCTTCGCACCGCACATGTTGGGTCTTCCCTTCTGACTTACGCGTGGAGCCGGTGGCTCAGTTACCGAGCTCGATCGGCACGCCGACCAGGCTTCCGTACTCGGTCCAGGAGCCGTCGTAGTTCTTCACGTTCTCCTGGCCGAGCAGCTCGTGCAGCACGAACCAGGTGAGCGCGGAGCGCTCGCCGATCCGGCAGTAGGCGATGGTGTCGACCGCCAGGTCGACGCCCGCGGCCTCGTACAGCGCCTTGAGCTCGTCGTCGCTCTTGAAGGTGCCGTCGTCGTTGGCGTTCTTCGCCCACGGGATGTTGCTGGCGGTCGGCACGTGGCCGGGACGCTGCGACTGCTCCTGCGGGAGGTGGGCCGGGGCGAGCAGCTTGCCGGAGAACTCGTCGGGCGAGCGGACGTCGACCAGGTTGAGGTTGCCGATGGCCTCGATGACCTCGTCGCGGAAGGCGCGGATCGAGGAGTCGGCGGCCTGCGCCCGGTACTCGGTGGCGGCGCGCTCCGGCACCTCGGCGACCAGGTCGCGGGAGTCCAGCTCCCACTTCTTGCGGCCGCCGTCCAGCAGGCGGACGTCACCGTGGCCGTACAGCTTGAAGTACCAGTAGGCGTACGAGGCGAACCAGTTGTTGTTGCCGCCGTACAGGACGACGGTGTCGTCGTTGGCGATGCCCTTGGCGCTGAGCAGCGCCTCGAAGCCGGCCTGGTCGATGAAGTCGCGGCGGACCGGGTCCTGCAGGTCCTTCTGCCAGTCGATCCGGACGGCGTTGCGGATGTGGTTCTTCTCGTACGCGGAGGTGTCCTCGTCGACCTCGACGATCACGACCTTCGGGTCGTCCAGGTGGGCCTGGACCCAGTCGGCGTCGACCAGGACGTCGCTGCGGCTCATGGTGATGTTCTCCATCCGGGGGCGGTTGGCGGAAGGTGCTGCTATCAGGATGCTGCGGGCTGCCCGGTGGCGGCGGTCCGAATTTCCGTCCGAATACTGGGACGGGGAGAGGTGTCCGGTACGGCCGGGCGCTGGTCTGCGGAGTGCAGGGGCGACGATCGGCCACACATACCGGGCCAGGTCACCGGGGGAATCGGCGGCGGGCGGCAACTGCCCTGCCAGGACGCCGAGTTAGCGCATTCGACACAGACAGGCGGCCACGCGGCACAGGTCTACCGCCCGCCGCTTCGTGAGGTCCGTCTGTCGCTTCATGCGGACGATGCTAGGGACATCGGACACCTGCTGTCATCAGCGTATCGAATGGTGAGACCAGATGCTTCGAATGTTGAGATTTGAGGATTTCACGGCCGGTGGGAACCGGCCACCGGCCGTTCCGGACCCCTCACCGGGCGGGAACGACGCCGCTCCGCGGCCGACGATGGACAGCGCGTCTCGCGGAGCGGAACGGTGCGGAGACCGCGGGAGGGCCGGAGGAGGGGCCGGCGGCGGGAGGGGTCAGCCGATGACCTTGACGCCCTTGCCGTCGAAGGTCAGCCGGACGCCCTCCTCCTGCGGCGACACGCCGGCCAGGTGCAACCCGGCCGGCATCGCGTCGAGGGTGAAACTCACCGGCTCGATCTTCTGGTTGGTGAGACCGGCCACCGCTCCGGCCACACCACTGAGCTGGAAGCCGTCCACCGTCACCGTGTTGCCCTGGCTGTGCAAGGAGCCTTCGCCGATCGGGAGCGGGCCCAGCGAGGCCTTGATCTTGCCCGGCCCGCCGTAGGAGAGGTTCAGCCGGGTGCTGGAGCCCCCCGAGAGCCGGGCCGCGTTCGGCACCATCTGGGCCGCCGGCGGAAGCAGCTGGGCCAGGTCCGCATAAGTGATCAGGCCGCTGCCGGTGCCGTTGTCCACCGTCGCGCTGGAGAGACTGCTGCTCACCGCGACGCCGGACAGCTCGGCCTTGAACGAGTGCAGCGCCACCTGGTGGCCGCCGTCCCCGACGGTCAGCCCCTCGGCGGAGACCCGGACGTCGTCCAGCTTCATCGACAGCACCTGGGTCAGGAAGGGGAAGCCCGCGATCGAGACGTCCGGGCGCTGGCTCATCCGGCCGCTCTTCACCATCTGGTCGGCGGCCTCGTCCTCGGCCACCCCGACCGCGATCCGGTCGGCGCCCACCAGCAGGCCGGAGAGCACCACCAGGCCGATCGTCGCCTTCAGCCAACCGCGCATCGCTCTCCCCCGTCGTGGCCTGTCGCCGTCGTCGTTCTCGTCGCCGCTGCTCGTCGTTCCGGTCCGGTGTCCGCCGGCCGCTCCGGTGCGACCGCCCTCGTACGACCGTACGACGTCCCGCCCCGGAGCATGGTTCCGGCGCGGGACGTCGTACGGCTGCCAGCGGATGTCAGCCGGCCAGCAGCCGGGTGGCGATCCAGATCAACGGCGAGGCCACCGCCAGCGGCAACGCCACACCCGCCGTCATGTGCACGAACCGGGACGGGAAGTCGTACCCCGCCACCCGGCGGCCGATCAGCGCGCCGAGGCCGGCCAGGGCGCCCAGCGCGAGCGGCGCGCCCACCACCAGGCCCAGCAGCACCGCCGCCAGCACACCGAGCACCGGGCCCAGCCGCTTCGGACCGGGCAGCGGCGCCGCCGCCAGCACGGTGGCCAGCGCGACCGCGCCGACCGCCGCCGGCACCCAGTCGGCCAGCAGCAGCGCGGTGCAGAGCACGGTCACCACGGTGGCCGAGCCGAGCACGGTGAGCGCGTAGAACCGCTCCTTCGGGTCCGAGGGCCGGAACGTCTGAAGGACCAGGACCAGCAGGAAGAACCCGCCGAGGGCGCCGACCACGGCCGCCGCGCCGCCGTCGGAGTCCGCCAGCAGCACCGCCGCGTCCGCGGTGAAGCCGGCCAGCGCGGCCAGGGCGATGCCCTGACGGGCCGGCCACATGCCGTTCAGCCGGAACCAGCCGGCCGCGGTCAGCGCCTGGAGCAGCGCGACCACCAGGGCCAGCGCCACCTGCCCGAGCGCCGCTCCGGCGGCCAGCAGCGCGGCCGCGCCGGCGGTGATCAACGCGGGCTGCAGACCCGGGTCGATGATCGGCGAGCCGGTCCGGGCGCCGGGCGCGGCGGGTGCGGAAGCGGGGGCAGGGGCGGGAACGGACTGCGCCGGGACCCCGTGACGCGGCCCGGCGGCCGGCCGGCCGGCCGGGGGCTGACCCGCGAAGGCGCCCGGAGGTGCGGGGGCCTTCGGGAGCTTGAGCGTCATGGTCGGCGGGTCGAAGACCGGCGCCGGGGCCGGCGGGGGCACCGGGGCCGACGCCGGGGCAGGCCTCGGGGCCGCCGCGGTCACCGGCGGGATCAGCGCCGTCGGCGCGTCGTCGAGGGGCGGCACCGGCGGGATCAGCGCCGTCGGCGCGTCGTCCACCGGCGGGACCGGCGGCAGCAGGGTCGTCGCCGCGTCGCCGACGGGCGGCTGCGCGTACTGCGGCCGGCCGTACTGCGCTTGTCCGGGCTGTGGTTGTCCGGGCTGCGGCTGGCCGTACTGCTGCCCGTACTCCTGCTGACCGTGCGGCTGCTGACCGTACTGCTCGTACGCCGGGTAACCGCCGTACGGAGCCTGCCCCCCGGGCGCGCCCGGTTGCGGGTAGCCAGGCGCGTGGCCCGTGCCGGGGGCGTACGGCTGCGCCTCACGCCCCTGCTGCGAGTACGGCTCCGGCGCGTACCCCTGCTGGGGGGCGTACGGGTGCTGCGCCTGCGGGTACGGCAGGCCGCCCGCTTGGGCGTCCTGCGGGCCGCCGGGCCGCCGCCGACGTCTGCCGCGGCCTTCGTTCGCGTCGCTCATGTCGGTCACGCCGCTCACCCTCCCGCGAACGGCGGGAGCACCTCGACCGTCCCGCCCTCGGTGAGGGCGACGGTCGCGTGGTCACGGCCACCGACGGGCGAGCCGTCGACCAGGTAGGAGCAGTGCCCGAGCAACTGGACGAGCTTCGGCCGGTCGGCGTGCCGCCGCCGGGCCGCCGTCAGCGCCTCCGCCAGGGTCGCCGCCTCGTACGGCTCCTCGGCCAGCCCGGCCTCGGACTTCGCCGCCGCCCAGTAGCGGATCGTCCCGCGCACCCGAGCGGCGCTCGCGGGCTCGGTGGTCGCGCCCATGGCAACCCCTTCTCGTCGTCCTCGCCCCGTCCCGGTACCCCGGTCCGGGTCCACACCGGGGCGGCCGCGCCACCACCCGAAAGAGGTACGCGCACGGTGCCGTCGATGCGCGTCCCATGATGGCGTGTCCGCCGCCGCGACCGGCAATCGCCCTGGCCCGGCGAGCGCCGACGGCCCGCTCGCACGGTGGCCGGGCACACCCGGAGCGCGCCCGGAACAGCCGGAGCGCCGCTTTCCGGCCCTCCCGACGCGGGACCGGGTCGGCTATCCTCGATCCCTGAGGGATCCGGGCAGAGTCGCCCCCGGATCCTTTTGTGCTTTCAGGACGCCAGTACGGACGTTCGTGCGAATCGTCGGCCCACCCCCGGCGCGGAGCAGGAACCGCCCCGCCATTCGAGGCACAACGACGTGCCCGGGCCGGCCGGGGTGTCGGAAACCCGACGCCGGGCCGCCGCCCGACACGGGGACAGACCGGAAGGTTCGCGGGATGAGCAGGGCAGAAACGGTGCAGCAGGGGTTGCGGGACCTCTGTCGTACGCCCCGCTCCGCCGCGCACGCCGGCAAACCCTCCGGTCCCTGCCGGGCGCCCGCCCCCACCCCCTCCTCAGCACGAGCGCCATCCGGCTGTGGCGGCAGCCGTGACGCGACCGCGACGACCCGGAAAGGGGACTACCGGGTATGAGTTCTCTCCTCCTCCTCACCAACGCGCTGCAACCGTCCGCGGAGGTGCTGCCGGCCCTCGGCCTGCTGCTCCACAACGTCCGCGTGGCGCCAGCCGAGGGTTCCGCCCTGGTGACCACGCCCGGCGCCGACGTCATCCTGGTCGACGGCCGGCGCGACCTGCCGCAGATCCGCAGCCTCTGCCAGCTGCTGCGCTCGACCGGCATCGGCTGTCCGCTGATCCTGGTCGTCACCGAGGGCGGCCTGGCCGCCGTCACCGCCGAGTGGGGCATCGACGACGTCCTGCTGGACACCGCCGGCCCCGCCGAGGTCGAGGCCCGGCTGCGGCTCGCCCTGGGCCGGCTCAACGTGGCCACCGAGGACAGCCCGATGGAGATCCGCACCGGCGACCTCACGGTCGACGAGGCCACCTACTCCGCCAAGCTCAAGGGCCGGGCACTCGACCTCACCTTCAAGGAGTTCGAGCTGATCAAGTACCTCGCGCAGCACCCCGGCCGGGTCTTCACCCGGGCCCAGCTGCTGCAGGAGGTCTGGGGCTACGACTACTTCGGCGGCACCCGGACGGTCGACGTCCACGTCCGGCGGCTGCGCGCCAAGCTGGGCGTCGAGCACGAGCAGCTGATCGGCACCGTACGCAACGTCGGCTACCGCTTCGTCGTACCGGAGAAGCCCGACAAGGGCGAGCGCCCGGACCTCTCGCAGCGCTCCTCGGCGCCGCTGGAGGCCTGACCGGTCGGCCGGGCGAGGCTTCTCGCCCGGCTTGTCCGCATTCGCCCCGCCGCGTCCGCACCCCGCCCGCCGATAGCCCCAGGTGGCACTGCCCGGGCGGACACCACACGCGTAGACTCCCCTCCGTGGCCAAAGTGACGCGCGACGATGTAGCCCGACTGGCTGGTACCTCGACCGCGGTCGTCAGCTACGTCATCAACAACGGGCCGCGCCCGGTCGCGCCCGCGACCAAGGAGAAGGTCCTCGCCGCGATCGAGCAGCTCGGCTACCGGCCGAACAGCGTCGCCCAGGCGATGGCCTCCCGCCGTACCAACCTGATCGGCATGGTCGTCCCCGACGCCCGCCAGCCGTTCTTCGCCGAGATGGCGCACGCGGTGGAACGCGCCGCCTCCGAGCGCGGCAAGCTCGTGCTGATCGGCAACTCCGACTACGTGGACGACCGCGAGGTCCACTACGTCCGCGCCTTCCTCGGTATGCGGGTCTCCGGCCTGATCCTGGTCAGCCAGGGACCCTCGCAGCGGGCCGCCGAGGAGTTCGCCGCGATGGAGGGGGCGAAGGTGGTGCTGCTGCACCGCCGTCCCGAGGCGATCGACGATGTCGCGGTGGTCACCGACGACGTGGGCGGCGCCGAGGCCATCGTCCGCCACCTGCTGGAGGTGCACGGACACCCGTACGTGGCCTGCTTCGGCGGCCCGGTCGAATCCCCGGCCCCCGGTGACCCGGTCATCGACCACGTCGAGGGCTGGCAGCGCGCCATGGACGCCCACGGCCTGCCCACCGAGCCGCACCTGATCGACGCGCCCTTCCACCGCTACGGCGCCTATGACGTCGCGCTGGGGCTGCTGCGCTCGGCCGACCGCCCGCCCGCGATCTTCTGCTCCACCGACGACCAGGCGATCGGCGTGCTGCGGGCCGCCCGCGAACTCGGCCTGCGGGTGCCGGAGGACCTCGCGGTGGCCGGCTTCGACGACGTGCCCGAGGCCGCCCTCGCCGACCCGCCGCTGACCACCGTCGCCTCCGACCGCGACGCGATGGCCCGGGCCGCCGTGGACCTGGTGCTCGACGACTCGCTGATGGTGCCGGGCTCGGACACCGAACGGGTCCGGAAGTTCCCGTCCCGCCTGGTCATCCGCCGTTCCTGCGGCTGCGGCGGAACGGCCCCGGGCGCCACCGCCGAAGCGGAATAGCGCGATCCGGCCCGGCATCCGCCATCTACCGCCTGACCAGGCTTTATGAGAAGTCAACGGGCTTCTCGGGCCCTTCTGAGCCCGCTCTCATCCGATCCTCATCCAGCGGGCGGACGTTGGTCGACATGAGCGATCAGCAGCACGGCAGCGAGCAGTACGGACAGCGCGGGCAGGACGACCGGTACGACCCCTACGGCACGTACGACCCGGCCCGGCCCTCCCAGCCCCACGAGCCGTACGGCACGGACACCGCCCAAGGCGCCTACGCCGCCCACCCGGCTCCGCACGAGAACCGGATCATCCCGGGCACCGTCCTCGGGAGCACCGCCGCCGAGAGCACCGCCGGCCACGGCTACCGCGAGGACCACTCCCGCGGCGGCTTCGACAGCCCGCCGCCTCCCCCGCCCGCGGCGCCCCCCGTGCCGCCGGCCCCGCCCGCCGCCGGCGGACCGGGCACCCCCGGCGGCCACGGCGGCCGGGGCAGGCGCGGACTGCTGCGCGGCCGGGTCGCCCTGGTCACCGCCGTCGCGGCGGTCGCCGCCGTCCTCGGCGGGGTCACCGGCGGCGTCGTCGCCGCCGACGAGCACGGTTCCGGCACCCGCACCACCACCATCGCCAGCCCGGTCTCCGCCCGCTCGGACGGCAGCGCCGACGTCGCCGCCGTCGCGACCGCCGTCGCACCGAGCGTCGTCCAGATCACCGTGCAGGGCGCGAGCGGCACCGCCACCGGCACCGGCGTGGTCCTCAACAAGGACGGCCAGATCCTCACCAACTACCACGTGATCTCCGGCGCGGTCGACGGCGGCCGGCTCACCGTCACCTTCAAGGACGGCTCCACCACCCAGGCCACCGTCACCGGCACCGACAAGGCCCTGGACGTCGCCGTGATCACCGCGAGCGGCGCCAGGAACCTCGCCCCCGCCGTCCTCGGCGACTCCTCCGCCGTCTCGGTCGGCGACCCGGTCGTCGCCATCGGCAACCCCGAGGGCCTCACCGGCACCGTCACCTCGGGCATCATCAGCGCCGAGAACCGCGAGGTCACCGTCCAGGTCGACGAGAGCAGCACCAGCGGCAACGGCGGCTTCGGCTTCCCCAACCTGCCCGGCCTGCGCGGCGGCACCCCGCAGAGCAGCGGCGACACCACCACCTACAAGGCCTTCCAGACCGACGCCGCGCTCAACCCCGGCAACTCCGGCGGGCCGCTGATCAACGCGAGCGGACAGGTCATCGGCATCAACTCGGCGATGTACTCGGCCAACGGCTCCAACTCCACCGCCGGTGGCAGCAGCGCCGGCAGCGTCGGCCTCGGCTTCGCCATCCCGATCAACGACATCAAGCAGGTACTCCCGAAGCTGCAGGCCGGCCAGAACATCTAGACGGACAATTGCAGTAATCCCGGCCCTCCGACCACGAGAAAGGGCAACCGCCCATGACCCCGTCCGCCGACGACCGCACCCCCGCCGAGTCCGGGCCCACCACCGCCCGGCTCCTCGTGGTCGACGACGAACCCGCCCTCCGGGACGCCCTGGAGAGCAGCCTCGCCTTCGAGGGCTACGAGGTCGCCACCGCCACCGACGGCTACGAGGCGCTGGAGTCCGTCGAACGCGAGAAGCCCGACCTCGTCCTGCTGGACATCATGATGCCCCGGATGGACGGCCTCACCGCCGTCCGCCGGATGCGCTCCCGCGGCGACAGCGTCCCGGTGCTGATGCTCACCGCCCGGGACGCCGTCGGCGACCGGGTCACCGGCCTCGACGTCGGCGCGGACGACTACCTCGCCAAGCCCTTCGAGCTCGACGAACTGCTCGCCCGGGTCCGCGCCCTGCTGCGGCGCAACGCCCTCGCCACCGAGGCCGCCGCCCGGGCCGCGGCCGTCGAGGAGGACAACGAGGTCATGGCCTTCGGGGACCTGCGCATGAACACCGCCACCCGGGAGGTGACCCGGGCCGGCAAGCCGGTCGAGCTGACCCGGACCGAGTTCATGCTGCTGGAGATGTTCCTCTCGCACCCCCGCCAGGTCCTCACCCGCGAACAGATCCTCAAGGCCGTCTGGGGCTTCGACTTCGAGCCCTCCTCCAACTCCCTGGACGTCTACGTGATGTACCTGCGCCGCAAGACCGAGCAGGGCGGCATGCCCCGCCTCATCCAGACCGTACGCGGCGTCGGCTACGCCCTGCGCCCGGCCGCCGGCACCGGCGCGTGAGCAGCACGGCCCCCCTCCCGCCCCCGCCGTCGGCGCCACCCCGGATCCCCCGCCGCCAGCGCCTCCTCCGCTGGTACCGCGCCCAGTCGCTGCGCAGCCGGCTGACCTTCCTGACGGCGGCGGCGGTGGCGGTCGCCATCGCCCTCTCGGCGCTGGCCTGCTGGTTCATCGTGGAGCAGAAGCTCTACGACCAGGTGCAGGAGAACCTGTCCCGCGCCAAAGTGCCACCCCTTGAGCTGGTCGACCCGATCCGGCGCACCTACAGTCTGGGATTCTGCAGCACCTCGGTCGCGAAGGCCGAGGCCGCGGCCGAAACCGCCGCCAAGGAGAAGGCCAGGGAGATTCGTCCCGATATGATCGGCGGCGGATCAGCGGGAGGGGCCGGTCAGTTCACCACCGAGCTCTACAGTCCGAACGGGCAGATCTGCATTCCGGATGTCTCGCCCCCGAAGGGCGTCGAGGTCAAGGCCTCCGACCTGCTTGCCATCTCCCAGGGCAAGTACACCTACCGTGACGGCCGCTACGTCGACGGCACTCCCGCCAGGGTTCGGCTGAACGGCGTCCACGACGACGCGGGCAACAGGTTCGTCCTCCTGACCGCGACTCCGACCGACGCGGTCGAGAAGTCCCTCAACCAACTCGCCCTCATCCTCGGCGGCGTGGCCCTCGGCGGCGTCATCCTCGCCGGAGCGGCCGGCCGCCTGGTCGCCCGCTCCGCGCTCAGGCCCGTGGACCACCTCACCGACGTCGTCGAGCACATCGCCCGCACCGAGGAGGTCGGAGCCACCATCCCGGTTCGCGGCAGCGACGAGATCGCCCGTCTCTCCACCTCGTTCAACTCCATGAGCACCGCCCTCGCCAACTCCCGCGACCGCCAGACCCGGCTGATCGCCGACGCCGGGCACGAGCTCCGCACCCCGCTCACCTCGCTCCGGACCAACGTCGATCTCCTCATCCGCAGTGACGACACCGGCCGTCCGCTCCCCGCCGCCACCAGGACCAAGCTGCTCGGCAACATGAAGGCACAGATGCAGGAGCTCACCGTCCTGATCGGCGACCTGCTCCAGCTCTCCCGCCCCGACTCCCCCAAACCGATCCGGAACCTCACCGTCGTCGCGCTGCACCAGATAGCTCAACGAGCGGTCGAGCGCGCCAAGTTGCGCGGGCCGGGACTGGTCTTCGAGACCGACACCGAGCCCTGGTTCGTCCACGGCGACGCCGCCGCCCTCGAACGCGCGGTGATCAACCTGCTGGACAACGCCGTCAAGTACAGCCCGCCCGGCGGCACCGTCGAAGTACGGCTCCACCAGGGCGTGCTGACCGTCCGCGACCACGGCCCCGGCATCCCGCCGGACGAGCTGCAGTACGTCTTCGACCGGTTCTGGCGCTCGCCCTCCTCCCGGCAGCTCCCCGGCTCCGGCCTCGGGCTGTCGATCGTCGCGCAGAGCGTCCGCGAGGCCGGTGGCGAGGTGTCGCTCGGCCCGGCCGGGGACGGTGGCCCGGGCGCGCTCGCGACCGTACGGCTGCCGGGCGGCCCGGCTCCCGAGTAACGCCCGCGGACGGCGAAAGGGCGGGCGGGGCGCCCCGACAGCGCCCCGCCCGCCCTTTCCGGCTCACGGTCAGCCGATGCCGCCGCCCGGGCCGATGACCTTGATGCGGTCCTGTGCCGGGGCCTGCAGCGGCGCCGCGGCCGAGCTGTGGGCGCCGAGGTAGGCGGCGAAGACGTCCAGGTCCGAGGCGCCGACCAGCTTGTCGGTGCCGGCCGCGAAGGCCGGGAAGCCGTCGCCGCCGCTGGCCAGGAACTCATTGGCCGCGACCCGGTAGGAGGCGGCCGGGTCGATCGGCGCGCCGTTCAGCCGGACCGAGTCGACCAGCACCCGGTCCGCACCCTTCTTGCGCATGTCCAGGGTGTAGGCCAGGCCCCTGGACGGCTGCAGGATCTTCGGCGAGGCCTCGTTGCCGCCGCTCACCTGCTGCTGGAGCAGCTGGAGCAGCTGGGCGCCGGTCAGCGTCTTGACCTGCATCATGTTGGTGAACGGCTGGACGGTGAACGCCTCGCCGTAGGTCACCACCCCGTCGCCCTCGGCGCCGCTGGCCTTGTAGACCAGGTCGGAGCGGATGCCACCGGGGTTCATGAAGGCGATCTGCGCACCGCCCTTGTCGGCGGGGGCCAGACCCTCCTGCTGCGCGTCGGCGATCAGGTCGCCCAGCGGCTTCTCCGGGTCGCTGTTGCCGCGGCCGTTGATGTCCGAGGCGATGTAGCCGACCGGGCGGTCGGCGATCGGCGCGGCCAGCTTGGAGTAGCGCGAGATCAGCGCCGTCATGTCCGGGGCCTTCTCGACCGTGCGGCGCACGATGTGGTTCTCGGCCTTGACCGACGGACGGACGATGGTGCCCGTGGTCTTGTCGAGCTTCAGGTCGATCTCGGTGTAGAGCCGGCCGAAGGAGGCGGCACTGGTCACCGAACGCGGAACGCCCTGCGGGTCGGGGATGGTGCAGGCGTACGCGTTGTGGGTGTGGCCGGTGACGATGGCGCCGATCGCCGGGTCCAGGTTCTTGGCGATGTCGACGATCGGGCCGGAGATGCCCTGACCGGCGGTGCCGCAGTCGTAGTTGTAGGTGCTGCTGGCCGGCAGGCCGCCCTCGTGGATCAGCGCGACGATCGAGTTGACGCCCTGCTTCTTCAGCTCGGCGGCGTACTTGTTGATCGTGGCGACCTCGTTGCCGAACTTCAGGCCCTTGACGCCCTCGGCGGTCACGATGTTCGGCGTGCCCTCCAGGGTCGCGCCGATGAAGCCGATCTTCACGCCCTGCGACTTGGTCACCCAGTACGGGGCCAGGACCGGCTTGCCGGTCTTCTCGTCGGTGACGTTGGCGGCCAGGTAGTTGAAGTTGGCGCCCTTGAACTTGCGGCCCTTCTCGTAGCAGCCGTCGACCGGGTGGCAGCCGCCGTTCTGAAGGCGCAGCAGCTCCTTGGCGCCCTCGTCGAACTCGTGGTTGCCGACCGCGGTGACGTCCAGGCCGAGCTTGTCCATCGCCTCGATGGTCGGCTCGTCGTGGAAGAGCGCCGAGGTCAGCGGGCTGGCACCGACGATGTCACCGGCGGCGACGGTGATCGAGTCGTCGGCGGGGATCCGGGCCTGGCGCAGCGCGGTGGCCAGGTACTCGATGCCACCGGCCGGGGTGCTGACCGGCCGGCCGGTCGCCGGGTCGATCTCCTGGATGGTGCCGGACGAACCGGCCGGGGGCTCCAGGTTGCCGTGGAAGTCGTTGATCGCCAGCACCTGGAGGTTGACGGTCTTCTGACGCTTGGCGTCCGCGGCCTGGGCGGCGGTCGGCACGACCACCGTGCCGAGCAGGCCGGCGGCGGCCGCGACGGCGAGCGCCGCGCGTCGGGATCTGACGGTGAGCATGAGGGTCCCCTGCACCTTGAGAGAGCGCCCAGCTGTGGACAGGTCCGGGTGGGCGAAGATGTCGTTGCGCGAATGCAGCCTAGAGTCAACGCGCGTAGCTGTCAGGACCCCGGACGTAACGACAGGGTTACCTACTGACGAATCGTCGCCGGACAATCGCCCCGGACGGCCGGCTCACCCCGCCCGGACCGCCCGGCTCCCCGCCCTCTCCGACACCCGCTCAGACGCCCGGCTCGGCCGCCAACTGGCGTTCGGCGCGGACCCGCTCGGCCACCGCGTCCTCGGTCATCGCCCGGTCGGTGTACACCAGCGGCCGTTCGGCCTCGGTGATGATGTGCTTGACCACCTGGACGTTGCCGTTGACATCCCAGACCGCGATACCCGGCGACAGGGTCGGGATGATCTCCACCGCCCAGCGCGGCAGACCCAGCACCCGGCCGGTGGCTCTCGCCTCCTCGGCCTTCTGCATGTAGATCGTCCGGGTGGAGGCCATCTTCAGGATCGCCGACGCCTCCTTGGCCGCCGCGCCGTCCACCACGTCCGAGAGGTGGTGGACCACCGCGACGAAGGAGAGGCCGAGCCGGCGCCCGAACTTCAGCAGCCGCTGGAACAGCTGGGCCACGAACGGGCTGTTGATGATGTGCCAGGCCTCCTCGACCAGGAAGATGCGCTTCTTCCGGTCCGGCCTGATCCAGGTGTGCTCCAGCCAGACCCCGACGATCGCCATCAGGATCGGCATCGCGATCGAGTTGCGGTCGATGTGCGACAGGTCGAAGACGATCAGCGGCGCGTCCAGGTCGATGCCGTCCGTGGTCGAGCCGTCGAACATGCCGCGCAGGTCGCCGTCGACCAGCCGGTCCAGCACCAGCGCCACGTCCAGGCCCCAGGCCTGCACCTCGTTCACCGCCACGCCCAGCGACTCCACCGAGGAGAGCTCGGGGCTGCGCAGGGTGTCGATGATGTCGTTCAGCACCGGCTGACGGCCGGTCACCGTCGCCACCACATGGGCGTGCGCGGCCTTCAGCGCGAAGCCGGCCCGCTCGTCCAGACCGTGCCCCATCGCCACCTCGATGATGGTGCGCAGCAGCGACAGCTGGCCGGTCGTGGTGATCGCCGGGTCCAGCGGGTTGAGCTTCACCCCACCGTCCCGGGCCGCCATCGGGTCGAGCCGGATCGACTTTATGCCCAGCGCGTTGGCGATCAGGTTCCACTCGCCGACGCCGTCCTCGCCCTGCGCGTCCAGCACCACGACCTGCCGGTCCCGGAACCTCAGCTGGCGCAGCACATACGTCTTCTCCAGCGCCGACTTGCCGTTGCCGGACTCGCCGAGCACCAGCCAGTGCGGGGCCGGCAGCTGCTGGCCGTACAGCTGGAAGGGGTCGTACACATACCCCTTGCCGCTGTACACCTCACGGCCGATGATCACGCCGGAGTCGCCCAGCCCCGGTGCGGCGGTCGGCAGGTAGACCGCCTGCGCCTGGCCGGTGGACGTACGCACCGGCAGACGGGTGGTCTCCACCTTGCCGAACATCAGGCTGGTGAACGCGTCGGTGAGGTTGCCGATCGCCATGGGCGGCCTCCTGGTGGATTGGTGCGCCGGTCAGCGGCGGATGCCGGTGGCGAACGGGAGGGTGTTGACGAAGGCCCGGTGGTGCTCGCGGTCGCACCACTCCAGCTTGAGGTAGCTCTTGCCGGCCGAGGCGCGGATGGTCCGCTTGTCGCGGGCCAGCGCCTCGGGGCTGCGCGAGGAGACCGTGATGTAACCGACCAGGTTGACCCCGGCCGCACCGGACGCCAGGTCGTCACCGCGCTGGTCCACCCGGCCGGTGTGGGCCAGGTCGCGCGGGTCGACCGTGCGGTTCATCTTGGCCGCGCGGCTGGCCTCCGCCTCGTCGTTGGTCTTCTCGGTGAGCATCCGCTCGATGGCCACGTCGGTGGGCTCCAGGTCCATCGTCACCGCCACCGTCCGGATCACGTCCGGGGTGTGGACCAGCAGCGGGGCCAGGAAGTTGACGCCGACCGGGGTCAGCGGCCACTCCTTGATCCAGGCGGTGGCGTGGCACCACGGGGCCCGGGTCGCCGACTCCCTGGTCTTCGCCTGCAGGTACTGCGGGTGCGTGGCGTCCAGCTCGGCCGGCCAGGCGTTGCGCTTCGACATCGCCTGGATGTGGTCGATCGGGTGGTCCGGGTCGTACATCGAGTGCAGCAGCGAGGAGAGCCGGGCCTGGCCGAGCGGCTGACGCACCCGGATGTCCGCCTCCGCGAGGCGCGCGCAGATGTCGGTCAGCTCGCGCGCCATCACCGCGGCCAGCCCCTCGTCGTCCCGGGCCCGCCGTCCGGTCGCGGTCCGGCCCATGGCGTGCGCCTCGGCCGCCAGGTCACGGGTGTAGTGCATGCAGGCCACCAGGTAGGCCCGGTGCTGCTCGGAGGAGGTCGAGACCATCGACTGCAACTGGTCGTACGAGTCCTGCAGCCACCGCGGTGCGTCGTGATCCCCGCGCCGCTCCACGTCCTTGGCGTGTGCGTCCGGGTCGGCGGGCAGCGTCCGGGCGAGGATCTGCAGCCTGGTCACGAAGCCGTCCCCGTTGGCGACGTGCTTCAGCAGCGTGCCGAACCGGTCGACCAGGGCCTCCTGGTCCTCCGAGTCCCGCAGGCCGACACCCGGACCCTCGATCTCGATCGCCGCCGTCACCGTGCGCCGCTCCAGGTGCATCAGCACCCCGACCTCGTCCGGCCCGAACGGCGCGGCCAGCCAGCGCAGCCGGCCCACCCCGGGCGGCGGGCCGACCTCCACCTCGCGCCCGTCCAGCCGGGTGCCGGCGTCCATCGCGTCCGACTTCCACACCGCCCGGCCGCTGCGGACCGTCCGGCGGTAGGTGCGGTTGATCTCCACCCACTTGTAGAACGTCCGGCGGCGGTACGGCACGTAGACCGCGGCGATCGCCAGCAGCGGCAGCCCGATCAGACCCGCGATACGCAGCGGCAGCACGGGCATCATCAGGCCCCAGAGCATGCCGAGGAACGCCCCGAAGATGATCAGGATGATCTCGCCGGACTCCCGGTTCCGGCCGATCGGCGCGTTCGGGCGGGCCTTGCCGATCAGGTAGGTGCGGCGCTGGTGCACGTACGGCTGGGCGTACTGGGCGCCGTACTGGCCGAGTGGTTCGCTGCTCACTTACCCGTCACCCTCCCTTCGCTGGATTGCTGTCGCGGATCGCTGCCGAGGCCGGTGGCCCGCCCTGCGGCGGCGGGGCCGGGGTGCGGCCGGCGTGCGCGGCGATGCCCGGCGCGACCGAACCGCCGCCGGCCCCACCGCCGCCGCCCGCCCCCTGCGGGCCGCGGTCGCCGTGGGTGCTGATGCCCTGCTTCATCAGGTTCGCGGTGCCGTTGATCATCGCCGAGCCGGCCGAGACCGCGCTCGCCCGGGCCGAGCGCATGTTCATGATCTCGTCGCCGAAGCCCGGCACGAAACGGTAGACGGCGGTGCTCGCGAAGATCGACAGGAACAGGATCGCCAGACCCGACAGCACCCGCGCGAAGTCGTCGTTCGCCCCGGCACCGGTCGCCACCGCACCGGCCAGCCCGAGGATGATGACGATGATCGGCTTGGCCAGGTCCACCGCCACCATCACCCCCGCCCAGCGGCGCACGTGCTTCCACAGCTGCTTGTCCACCAGCCCGGCGTACACCGCGGTCCCCAGCAGCGCACCCACGTACAGCATCGCCGCCCGGATCAGCAGCTCGATCCAGAGCACCGCCGCGGCCAGCACGGCCACCAGCGACACGATGATCAGGATCAGCGGCCCACCGCCCATGTCACCCTTCTCCAGGGTGTCGGCGAACCCGCCCAGATACGTCCCGGTGTCCGACTTCGTCCCCACCGCGACGGCCTTGGTCAGCCCGTCCGTCGCGCTCACCACCGTGTACAGGATCAGCGGCGTGAACGCCGACGCCACCACGGTCAGCCAGAGGAAGCCGATCGCCTCCGAGATCGCCGTCGTCAGCGGCGCCCCGCGCACCGCCCGCTTCGTCACCGCCAGCAGCCAGAGCACCAACGTGATGATCGTCGAGGCGGCGAACACCACCGCGTACTGCTGCAGGAACGACGCATTGGTGAAGTCCACCTGCGTCGTCCCGTCGATCGCACTCGACAGCTTCCGCACCACCCACGCCGCCGCCTGCGCACACCCCTTCGCCAACGACCCGAGCGGATCGGCCACACTCCCGACGGTCCCGCTGCCGGGAAGGGAGCCGTTGCCACCAGGAGCGCAGTAGACATCGTTCCCCGGAAGCGGAACCCCAGGGCAGCTTGTGTTGGTCGCGCCGGGGCTCGGTGCGGCCGACGGCTCGGCGAACGCACGTGAGGCCGTCAGCACGACGGAGATGAGGCCTGCCGCCGTCCCTCCGGCCAATCGACCCGCACGTCGCCTTGCCCGAGCCGAACCACCGTCAGCGTGCATAGCGGAAGCCTCCGAACTGCTCGACAGCACCAGTGATTTCCTCAGAGGTCGCAGCCTGCTGGTCCGGCGGGACAGGTGCGGGGCCGGCTACCCGACTGAAGTCAGTGAGCTTCCAGTCCGTTCCGGTCCACCGCAGGTTGAGCGTCAGGGTGAACCATTCCTCCGAGACCGGCCGGATCGATCGCTCGCCGGCGAGGCCGAAGAGTCCCGTGCACCAGACCTCGACCTTGACACTCTCTTCGCTGTAGGCACTGCTCTTCGCACCGACCGGGATGGTCCGGCTGACGAACGTCTGCCCCTTGGGCGGTCGCCCTTGCGCATCGACTCCGAACCTGGCTGCGGTCTCGGGCGAGAACCCCTGGTCCAGGCGGGCCTGGAGGGCTGCGGCGGCGCCCGGGTCGGCGATGGTGGCGACGATGGTGTGCCGGCTCTCGGCGCGGAACATGTCGGCGGAGCCGATGGCCACCGCGTAGTTGACGGCGGCCGACTGCGCGCCCTGGTCGGTGTGCGGGAAGCCGCCGGCGATGCCGTTGGTGGTGGTGCTGACCGGCTGCTCGCCGCTGGGGCCGGGACCCGCGCCGGCGGTGGCGGTGGCGCCGTCGGCGGAGCGGCCGGCGGTACCGGAGGCGCCGGGGTCGGCCTTGCCCCGGTTGGCGATGGAGATCGCCACCACCAGCAGGGTGACGACCACCAGGACGGTCAGCAGCGTTCGCAACGGCCTCGGTTGACGAGCGCTCACCTGTGAGGAGGGCTGTTCGCCGACCGGCAGCCGCGTACGGGTGTGCGGCTGGTCGTCGGACAACGGCACGGCGGCCCTCCTGGTGCGGGGAGCCTGGGCGGCTCCGGGGGCCCCTCCGCCCGTGGACGGGCGGGAAGGGAGGTGAGGTGGGTGGACCCCCGGCGGGGGCTCCGGAAGGTCCTGACGGGACGGACGTCAGGCGGGGGCACCGCCTGCTGTCCGATCGTCAGATGGCCATGCCGTACACAATGGTGAACAGAGTGCCAAGTGATCCAATGATGAACACGCCGGTCAGCCCGGCGATGATCAGCCCCTTGCCCTGCTCGGCGCCGAAGCTGTCACGCATGGCGGTGGCGCCGATCCGCTGCTTGGCCGCGCCCCAGACGGCGAGGCCGAGGCAGGCCAGGATGGCCACGGCCATGACGACCTCGACCATCACCCGGGCCTCCGACCCGAGGCTCGCGAACGGGCCCCAGTCCGGGGCGATCCCGCCGATGATGGTGTCGATATTCGGCTTCTTAGGAGGGTCTTCGGCCAGGTGGCCGATCGCGATACTGTCCACGCTGCTCAGGTTCATTTCCATCTCACCGCCCGATCAGGCAAATTCAAGGGCCCAGACCCCGTCCGCGCGAAGGGTCGGTACCTATTCTTGGCCAGATCTGACGTCGACTTGGCTGCTTCTCGCGGATTGGTCGTGAGGCATCGGACACGTGCGCGAGGATGTCCACCGTACGAAGGATAGCGCTCACTCTTTGTATCTCTGATGATTGCGGTGAGCAACGCCTTCCGGGACACTTCGACTGACGATTCGTCGGGATGGTGCTGATGGTACTCCGCAAGGCCGGGATGGCCGCCGCAGCAGCGGGAGTTGTCGCATTCGGCTTCGTCGGTCTGGTGACCGTCGGGACGTATGCGGCAAGTGGGACACCGCAACCGTCCGCCAATCGCGCCAACCTCTCGGCGGGAACCGTGCCGGCCGCCTACCAGGGGCTGATCCAGCAGTGGGGAACGCTCTGCCCGGAGATCTCCCCGCCGATGCTCGCGGCACAGCTGTACCAGGAAAGCGGTTTCGACCCGGGCGCCCGATCGCCCGCGAAGGCGTACGGAATGGCGCAGTTCCTGGAGAGCACCTGGGCGATCTACGGCACCGACGCGAACGGCGACGGCAAGAAGGACATCTGGGACCCCGCGGACGCGATCGCCTCGGCGGCGACGTACGACTGCGCGCTCGCCCGTGACGTGGCGAAGGTGCCGGGCGACCGGCAGGACAACATGCTCGCCGCCTACAACGCGGGCCCGTACGCGGTGGAGAAGTACGACGGCGTGCCGCCGTACCGGGAGACCCAGGGGTACGTGCGGAGCATCAAGGCGCTGGCCCGCAGCTTCACCGCGCCCACCGCGCCGGTGGAGGTGGTCCAGCAGTCGGCCGGCGCGATCTACTTCGCCCAGGGCAAGCTCGGCACGCCGTACCTGTGGGGCGGCGAGGGCCTGCCGTCGCAGAACGGGCGGTTCGACTGCTCCGGGCTCACCTGGGCCGCGTTCGCCAGTGTGGGCATCACGCTCCCCCGGGTCGCCAACGACCAGTGGTACGCCGGGCCGCACCCCTCGCGCGACCAACTGCGCCCGGGTGACCTGGTCTTCTGGGCGACGGATCTGAACGACCCGCGCAGCATCCACCACGTCGGCATCTACGTGGGCGGCGGGTACATGATCAACGCGCCGCACACCGGCGCGGTGATCCGCTACGACAAGATCGACACCAGGGAGTACATCGGCGCCACCCGGATCACCTCGGACGGCGCCGAGGCCCTGCCCGTGCGCAACGCGGACGGCACCATCACCGGCAAGGGCGGTCCGGGCGCGGCCACCCAGGATCCGGCCACACCTCCGAGCGGCACCGGCAGCCCACTGGCCAACCCGTCGGCCGGCCAGGCCGCCGCGGCCGCACCCGCGGGGCCGGCCGGCCCCGACCCCGCAGGTCCCGGTCCGACAGGTCCGGGTCAACCCGCCGTGAAAAGCTGAACCCCCGGGCCGCACGGTGTGAGCGCACTGTGGACGCTGAGTCAATTTTCGATAACAGCGCGTTTCCGTGGAACGCCGCGCCCCGGTTATGACGTTGTGTCCGATGGTCCACCGTCAGCCCCCTGGGCCGGGCGGACCTCGGCCGGAACGAACAGGTGCAGCGGACCAGAAGGAGGTGCGGCGTGTCGACGCCGCTTGCCGACACGACCAACCCCGACCTCGGTCTGCTCTACGCCGTCAACGGCCTGGCCAAACGCTCTCCGGAGTGGCTGGACCACCTGGTCTCGTGGATCGGCGAGTACGGCATCCTGCTCGGCCTGGCCCTGCTGGGCCTGGTCGGCTGGCTGCAGGCCAGACGCCGTCCGGACGCCCCGGTGGCGGTCGCCGGGCTGCTCTGGGCACCGCTCTCGGTCGCCATCGCCGAGCTGGCCAACCTGCCGATCGCCGCCATCGTGAACCGCCCGCGCCCCTTCGTCGATCACACCGGCCTGGACGTGCTGGTGGACGGCAAGGCGGGCACGCACTCCTTCGTCAGCGACCACTCGACGATGTCGATGGGCATCGCGGTGGCGCTGTTCCTGGTGAACCGGCGACTGGGCTGGATCGCCGGCGGCCTCGCCCTGCTGCAGGGCTTCTGCCGGATGTTCATGGGCGTCCACTACCCCACCGACGTGATCGGCGGGTTCGCGCTCGCCACCGCGGTCGTCCTGCTGCTGGCGCCGATCGCGATGGCCGTGCTGGTCCCGCTCTGCCACGCGCTGAGCCGGACCGTCGTCGCCCCGCTGATCAGGGCGCCCCGGAGCGGCCCGCGTCCGCGCGGCCGGCGGCGCGGCGGCGAGCGCGGCACCCTCCGGGCCGACGAGCAGCCGCCGGAGTCCGATCTGGCGGCCTAGCGGCCGCTACGGGGACTCCCCGCCGTGCTCGGTGAGGTGGTCGGCGGCCTCCCGCCGGCTGAGGTCGCGGGACCGGCGGGCCGGGGAGAACCAGCCACAGGCGCAGGTCGCGAAGGAGAAGGAACCGCGCTCGTCGATCTCGACGCGGTGCTCGGGCATCCGGGTGGTGCCGGGGGCCGCCGGCAGCTCACTGTGCACGTGGTTCACGGTAACGCCCGGGGGCCCCGGCGCGCGATGCCTCCGGCGCGCCGGGTTTCGCGTAACCCGGCGCGCCTCAACTCGTTTGCCCGGAAAGAGCTCTGCCCACCTGGTGGTGGTCGGCGGGGCAGTCGGGCCCAAGGGGGTTGTCGCGAGGATGAAGATGACCGACCAGCAGCGCAGCGGCCGGCAGCGGCGCCGTCCGCTGCCGCACCTGCGCGCGGCGGCCGGGGCCGCCGTGCTCGCCGCCGCCCTGACCGGGCTGGCCGGCTGCTCGGACGGCCCCGGCGGCTCGTCCGACCAGCGGTCGAGCACCCCCGACCAGCTTTCCGGCGACCCGGTGACGGCCGTCCGCAGCGCCGCCGACATCACCGGCCGGACGGGCTCCGCGCACACCGCCACCGAGCTGGTGACGGAGTCGGCCGAGAAGAAGGCCGTCTTCACCGGCACCGGCGGCTACGACTACGTGAAGCGGATCGGCCGGCTGGAGGTGGCGGTGCCGCCGGGCGCGGCGACCACCGGGAAGATCGTCGAGGTGGTCCTGCCCGGCACCGTCTATCTGCAGAACAGCGGGGCCAAGGTGCCCGAGGGCAAGTGGGTCAAGCTGGACGTGCGCCAGCTGCCCGACGGCAACCTCGTCAGCAGCGGTGCCACCGACCCGGCCTCCGCCGCGGGCGCGCTGCGCGGGGCGCAGAAGGCGGACCTGGTCGGTACCGAGACGGTCGGCGGGGTGGCGCTCAAGCACTACCGCGGCGTTCTCGACCTGTCGAAGGCGGCCGACGCGACCGGTGGCCGGGGCGGGGACGGCCTGCGGATGGCGGCCCAGACCTTCACCGTCCGGGACGTCCCGTACGACGCCTGGCTGGACGACCAGGGCCGGCTGCACAAGGTGGTCGAGGTGTTCACCTTCGCCGGGGTCGCGGGTTCCAAGGAGGCGAAGGACCAGGTGAAGGTGACCTCGACGACCTCCCTGACGGACTTCGGCAAGCCGGTGGAGGCGGCCGAGCCGCCCACCGCGGACATCTTCGCGACGAAGCCCACGGAGAGCCCGAAGTAGCGGCCGGGGGCGAGGAGGGCTCGGGGAGGGGCGCCGCCGGACCGGGTGGGTGTCCGGCGCCTGGCGCCCACCCGTTTCGGCGGCGCCGAGATGGCCCGTCCGTGCCATGTGGACGGGCTCCGAAGTGCCTAGGCTGGATGTCGGGTGGCTGCCGCCCGGGCTGGCGAGGCGCTGAAGGGGTGGTGCAGGTGGTGTCGTCCACGGGCGGCCGCAGCGGCGGCCACGACGACGCGGCCCTCGACGAGATCGAGCTGGCCGGCGAGCTGATGATCGCCGCGACGGCCAGCGCCGGCGAGCGGCTGCCGACCGAGCGGATCGACGAGGTGCTGCTCGACCGGCCCGACGGCGGTTCGGCCGCCGGGCCCCCGGCCGAGCGGGACGACTAGAGACGGCTGAAAACGGCCAGGGCCGACCGCAACGGGACGGCCGGAGCGACCGGCGCTCGGCCCGGTGTCAGCTGCGCAGCAGCCGGGCGATCGCGGCGGTGGCCTCCGCCACCTTGGCGTCCAGCTCCGCCCCGCCCTCCTCGGCGGCCGCGGCGACGCAGTGCCGCAGGTGCTCCTCCAGCAGCGAGAGCGCGAAGGACTGCAGCGCCTTGGTGCCGGCCGAGACCTGGGTGAGCACGTCGATGCAGTAGACGTCCTCGTCGACCATGCGCTGCAGACCGCGGATCTGGCCCTCGATCCGGCGCAGCCGCTTGAGGTGGGCGTCCTTCTGCGCGCTGTACCCGTGCGGCCCGTGGTGACCGGCCGCCGCGGGGGCCGCGGCCTCGGCGGTGTGGTCGGCCGGCGGCTCGCTCCCGTGCGCGTGGTCCGGCTCGGTTCGCGCTTGCGTCGTGGTCATCGGCCCGCCTTCTCCTGAGTGCCTGGGTGGCTGCGTCGGCCTCCAGTGTCCAACACCCGGGCCGGTCACGGTGTTCCTCCGGCGGGCCCGACGGGCCCGGAGCGGCAGGCCGGACGGTTCCCCCGTACGGGCGGCGCCCCGGTTCTTCCGCGCGCACGACGGGGGCAATCCGGGCGAGGTTCCGTCAGACTGGGGGCTCACGTCCGCACATGGCTGTGCGGGCCGGTTCCACTGGTGCGGCAGCCAAACGGAAGGGGAGGTTCCGCCTCCCCCACCACCACCCCGTTTGCGCAATTGCGCCTGGTTGCACCTAGCATCGTTCAGTCCCTACCCCGCACATCGGAGATTTCCGTGCGTTTTAGCCTGACCCCGAAGGAGACGAGCTTCTACGACATGTTCGCCGCCGCAGCGGAGAACCTCGTCGTCGGATCAAAGCTTCTGCTGGAACTGCTGGGAGCAGACGTGTCGGCTCGTGCGGAGATCGTCGAGCGCATGCGCGCCGCCGAACACGCCGGGGACGACACCACCCATGCGGTCTTCCACCAGCTGAACTCGTCCTTCATCACGCCCTTCGACCGCGAGGACATCTACAGCCTCGCCTCGTCGCTGGACGACATCATGGACTTCATGGAGGAGGCCGTCGACCTGGTCGTGCTGTACGACATCCAGACCCTCCCCAAGGGCATCGAGCAGCAGATCGAGGTCCTGGCCCGCGCCGCCGAGCTCACCGCCGAGGCGATGCCGAACCTGCGCAGCATGTCCAACCTGACCGAGTACTGGATCGAGGTCAACCGGCTCGAGAACCAGGCCGACCAGATCCACCGCAAGCTGCTCGCCCACCTCTTCTCCGGTCAGTACGACGCCATCGAGGTGCTCAAGCTGAAGCAGGTCGTGGACGTCCTTGAGGAGGCGGCGGACGCGTTCGAGCACGTCGCCAACACGGTGGAGACCATCGCCGTCAAGGAGTCCTGACCCTCGTGGACACGGCAGCACTCATCGCCGTCATCGGCGTTGCGTTCTTCTTCACCTACACCAACGGCTTCCACGACTCGGCGAACGCCATCGCCACGTCGGTCTCCACCCGGGCGCTGACCCCGCGGGCCGCGCTCGCGATGGCCGCCGTGATGAACCTGGCCGGCGCCTTCCTCGGCAGCGGCGTGGCGCACACCGTCTCGCAGGGCATCATCGCGACCCCGGTCGGCAACCAGGGGATGGCGATCCTGTTCGCCGCCCTGGTCGGCGCGATCGCCTGGAACCTCGTCACCTGGTACTTCGGTCTCCCCTCCTCCTCCTCGCACGCGCTGTTCGGCGGCATGGTGGGCGCGGCGATGGCCGGCGGGACCGAGGTGATCTGGAACGGCGTCCTGGAGAAGATCGTCATCCCGATGATCGTCTCCCCGATCGTCGGCCTGATCGGCGGCTTCCTGGTGATGCTGGCGATCCTCTGGATCTTCCGGCGGGCCAACCCGCACAAGGCCAAGCGCAACTTCCGGGTCGCCCAGACCGCGTCGGCCGCCGCCATGGCCCTCGCGCACGGCCTCCAGGACGCCCAGAAGACCATGGGCATCGTGGTGATGGCCCTCACCATCTCGGGCCACCACGACTCCGACGGCATCCCGGTCTGGGTCAAGATCTCCTGCGCCACCATGCTCTCGCTGGGCACCTACGCGGGTGGCTGGCGGATCATGCGGACCCTCGGCCGCAAGATCATCGAGCTGGACCCGCCGCAGGGCTTCGCGGCCGAGGCCACCGCCGCGACCGTCATGTACGTCACCTCGTTCGTCTTCAAGGCGCCGATCTCCACCACGCACGTGATCACCTCGGCGATCATGGGCGCGGGGGCCACCAAGCGGATCCGCGCGGTGCGCTGGGGCGTGGCGAAGAACATCGTGCTCGGCTGGTTCATCACGATGCCGGCGGCCGCCGTCGTCGCGGCGCTGATGTACTGGTTCGTCCACCTGTTCTGGGGCTGACGCCCCGCAGAACCGACAGGGCCCGCCCCCACATCTCGGGGGCGGGCCCTGTCCCGTACTTCGCGGCGGCACCGCCATGCAGCACCGCGAAGCAGTCGCTGCTCCTAGCCGAAGCGGCCGGAGATGTAGTCCTCGGTCGCCTGGGCCGACGGGTTGGAGAAGATCCGCTGGGTGTCGTCCAGCTCGACCAGCTTGCCCGGCTGGCCGACGCCGGCCAGGTTGAAGAAGGCGGTGCGGTCGCTGACGCGGGCCGCCTGCTGCATGTTGTGGGTCACGATGACGATGGTGAACTCCGACTTCAGCTCGCCGATCAGGTCCTCGATGGCGAGGGTGGAGATCGGGTCGAGCGCGGAGCAGGGCTCGTCCATCAGCAGGACCTGCGGCTCGACCGCGATGGCGCGGGCGATGCAGAGGCGCTGCTGCTGGCCGCCGGAGAGGCCGGCGCCCGGCTTGTTCAGCCGGTCCTTGACCTCGTTCCACAGGTTGGCGCCCTTGAGGGACTTCTCCACCACGCCGTCCAGGGTGGACTTCTTGCGCACACCCGCGAGCTTCAGCCCGGCGACCACGTTGTCGTAGATCGACATGGTCGGGAACGGGTTCGGGCGCTGGAAGACCATCCCGACCGAACGGCGGACGGCTACCGGGTCGACGCTGGCGCCGTACAGGTTCTCGTCGTCCAGGAGCACCTTGCCCTCGACGCGGGCGCCGGGGATCACCTCGTGCATCCGGTTGAGGGTGCGCAGGAAGGTCGACTTGCCGCAGCCGGAGGGGCCGATGAAGGCCGTCACCGAGCGGGGCTCGATGCTCATCGAGATGTCCTCGATGGCCTTGGTGGTGCCGTAGTAGGCGGACAGTCCGCTGACGTCGATGCGCTTGGCCATGATCGTTGCTTCTCTCGTCTGTCTTCGTACGTCAGTCGGTCGCTCAGTGTCCGCCCTTGGGCGAGCGCCAGCGTGCGATGCCCCGGGCGATGAGGTTGAGCCCCATCACGAAGGCGATCAGCACCAGCGCGGCGCCCCAGGCGCGGGCGTAGCCGAAGTCGTTGTTGACCATCGAGTACTGCTGCCAGATGTACATCGGCAGGGACTGCTGCGGTCCGTCGAACGGGTTGCTGTTGATGTAGTCGGCGCCGAAGACCAGCATCATCACCGGGGCGGTCTCGCCCGTGATGCGGGCGACCGAGAGCATCACGCCGGTGGTGATGCCGCCGATCGCGGTGGGGAGGACGATCCGCAGGATGGTCTTCCACTTCGGCACGCCGAGCGCGTACGAGGCCTCGCGCAGCTCGTTCGGGACGAGCTTGAGCATCTCCTCGGTGGAGCGGACCACGACCGGCATCATCAGGATCGCCAGCGCGAGGCTGCCCGAGAAGCCCGAGTAGTTGAAGCCGAGGGCGAGGTTCCAGAGCGAGAGGATGAACAGACCGGCGACGATCGACGGGATGCCCGTCATGACGTCGACGAAGAAGGTGACCACCTTGGCGAGCCTGCCGCGGCCGTACTCGACCAGGTAGACGGCGGTCAGCAGACCCACCGGGGCGGCCATCGCGGTGGCCAGGCCGACCTGCTCCAGCGTGCCGATCAGCGCGTGGTAGATACCACCGCCGGCGCCGGCGGAGCGGACGCCCTTCATCGAGTGGCTCAGGAAGTTGCCGTTCACCACGCCGACGCCCTGCTGGACCGTGTAGACGGTCAGGGCGACGAGCGGGACGACAGCCAGGATGAAGGCGACCCAGATCACCGAGGTGGCGAACCGGTCCTTGGCCTGGCGGCGGCCCTCGATCCGGGCCGAGAGCCCGTAGCTGATCAGCAGGAACAGCGTGGCCGAGATCAGGCCCCACTGCAGGTGGCTGGCCAGGCCGCCGAGCGCGCCGATCGCGCAGCCGAGCGCGATGGAGCCGCCGGCGACGGCGGCCGGGGTCCACTTGGGCAGCCGGTTGGCGGTCAGCGGCCGGCTGACCGGCCGGGTGTCCGCCGGGACGGACGTGGTCGCGGCACTCATGCGTTGGCCCCCGAGTACTCCTTGCGGCGGGCGACGATCAGCCGCGCGGCACCGTTCACCAGCAGGGTGATGACGAACAGGACAAGGCCGGAGGCCATCAGCGCGTCGCGGCCGGTATCGCCGGCCTCGTTGAACTTCAGCGCGATGTTCTGGGCGAAGGTGCCGCCGCCCGGGTCGAGCAGGTGCAGCGACAGCACGCTGTTGGACGAGAGCACGATCGCCACCGCGATGGTCTCGCCGAGCGCGCGGCCGAGGCCGAGCATCGAGGCCGAGATGATGCCGGGGCGGCCGAACGGCAGCACCGCGGTGCGGATCATCTCCCAGCGGGTCGCGCCGAGCGCGAGCGCCGCCTCCTCGTGCATCCGCGGCACCTGCCGGAAGACCTCGCGGCTGACCGCAGTGATGATCGGAAGAATCATGATGGCCAGCAGGATGCCGACGGTGAACAGGTTGCGCGGGGTGGTGCCGGCCCTGGACTGGTCGAAGATGTACGTCCAGCCGAGGTAGTCGTTCAGCCAGCTGGTCAGCCCGTCCAGGTGCGGCACCAGGAACAGCGTGCCCCAGAGGCCGTACACGATGCTGGGGACGGCGGCGAGCAGGTCCACCAGGTAGGCGAACGGCTGGGCGATCCGGCGCGGCGCGTAGTGCGAGATGAACAGCGCGATCCCGATGGCCACCGGAACGGCGATCGCCATGGCGATGACCGCGCTGACGATGGTGCCGAACGCGAGGACGGCGATGCCGAAGACGGGCTTCGGGGCGTCCGGCGTCCACTCGAAGGTGGTGAGGAAGTTGCCCTCGTTCTTGCTCAGGGCGATGCCCGAGCGCCAGGCCAGGAAGCCCGCGATGGCGGCCATGATGACCAGCAGCAGGATGCCCGACCCACGAGCGGCGTTCATGAAGATCTTGTCGCCGACCCGGCTGTCACGCTTGCGGCGTTCCCTGCCTCGCGGGGCGGCAGGGGAGGATGAAGTCATTGGTCTACTCCGGTCTGGTGGTGCTGCCCCGAGGGGGCGGCACCCTGGCGGCGGTGCCCCGGACGTGCTTCTTCGTCAGTGCTTCCCGGTGGGCGGCCCCGGCCCCCCTCGTTCACGGGGCCGCCCCACCGGGAGGTCCTACTGGATCAGGCCAGCGTCGGGATGACGGCGTTGACCTTGTCCGTCAGCTCCTTGGGGAGCGGCACGTAGCCCGTGTCGCCGATGGCCTTCTGGCCCGCGTCGCTGGCGGCGTAGGTCAGGAAGGCCTTGACGGTGTCGAGGGTGTCGGCCTTGTTGCCCTTGTCGCAGACGATCTCGTAGGTGACCAGGACCAGCGGGTACGAGCCCTCGTCCTTGGTCGCGTAGTCGAGGGTCAGCGCCAGGTCGCTGCCGGTTCCGGCGACCTTCGCCTTGGCGAAGGTGTTGGCGGCGTTGGCGGCGGTGGCCTCGACCGGCTTGGAGGCGCCGGTGGCGATGGAGGCGCTCTTCAGGTTGTTGGTCTGCGCGTAGGAGAGCTCGGCGTAGCTGATCGAGTTCTTGACCTGCTTCACCTGCGCCGAGACACCGGCGGACTCCTTGGCCGACTGGCCGCCCTTGCCCGCCCAGGCCTTGGCGGGCGGGTACGACCAGGCGCCACCGGAGGTCTTGGCGAAGTACTTGGTCAGGTTCTCCGTGGTGCCGGAGTCGTCCGCGCGGTGGAAGGCCTGGATGTCGGCGTCCGGCAGCTTGGCGCCCGGGTTCAGGGCGACGATCGCCGGGTCGTTCCACTTGGTGATCTGCGAGTCGAAGATCTTGGCGGCGGTCGGGCCGTCCAGGACCAGGTTGTCGACGCCATCGATGTTGTAGACGAGCGAGATCAGGCCACCGACCAGCGGCAGGTCGATGCCCTGGCCACCAGTGCAGACCGCCTTGGTGGCGTCGACCTCGGCCGGCTTCAGGGCCGAGTCCGAACCGGCGAACTGGACCTTGCCCTGGGTGAACTGCTGGACACCCGTGCCCGAGCCGCCGCCGCCGTAGTTGATGGTGGTGCCGGAGCAGGCGGCGCCGAAGTTGGTCTTCCAGACGTCCATCGCGTTGCCCTGGGCGGTGGAGCCCGAGGCGAGCAGCGCACCCGGCTTGCCACAGTTGATCGCCGCAGCCGACGAGGCGCCGCTGGAGCCACCGGACGCCTTGGTGTCGTTGTTGTTGTCCGAGCCGCAGGCGGCGAGCGACAGCGAGCTGACGAGCGCCATGGCACCGATGGCGAGGGCCTTGGAGCGGCCGTTCCGCTGGAGCTTCACTGGGGTGTCCCTTTCTGTGGCATTGCCCGTCGCGCGGGCCGTCCGAGGACGGGGGAGCGCGGGTTTTGCTGTGGTCCGGGGCCCGTTCGGCCCTCCGGTAAACCCGAAGTTAGGCCGGGTAGGTGACACGACAGCCGGTCAGAAGTGAACGGGGAGTGAACCTCGAACGGATGACAGGAAACTACGTCAGGTAGTAACGGTTGCGTCACGGCAAGGGCGCGGAGAGATCACTTCCACCGTTCCTTCACCGCGCCCGGGTCGGCCGCCCGCACCGGCTTCTCCGTCAGGATCTCCAACAGCGCGTCGACCAGCAACCGGTCGCGCTCGTGGGTCAGCCGGGTACGTGCCTTGCCCGCCGGCAGCCACTCCAGCCGGTCCACCTCGCGGTTCGGGCGGAACGCCCCGGCGGACGGTACCGCCGCCCAGTACCGGACCTCCTTGGGCCGGCCCTGCGCCAGATAGTGCTGGGCCGGCAGCTCCGGCCCCAGCAGGCAGTCGAACCCGGTCTCCTCCCGCACCTCGCGCAGCGCCGCCTCGACCACCCCCTCACCGGGGTCGAGCTTCCCCTTCGGCAGGCTCCAGTCGTCGTACTTGGGCCGGTGGATCACCGCGATCCGCGGCCGCCCGAGCCGGCCGCTCTTCTTCGGCCGGCCCGGCAGCCACAGCACCGCGCCCGCCGCCAGGACGACCCTCCCCCGCGCGGCACCGGACCCGTTCGCGCCCGGGCCGCGCCCGGCGGGGGCGCTCGTACGGGTTCCGCCCGTGCCGGGGCCGTCGGCCTGCTCGGTGCTCAGGCGGTTGCGCAATTCAGGCCGTCCGTGGTGCGGGGGTCTGCCCCCAGCCCTCGGCAGGGGGGATCTCCAGCCAGCCGTCCGGGCCGGGTGGGAGCTCGGGCCACCGGCGGCCGAAGGCGTACCGCGCCGCCTCCACCTCCAGTCGCTGATCAGCATGCACCACGCCGAGCACATAGGCGGTCGCCGGGGTGATCCGCGGTGTCCGCGCCGCGGTGGCCGCGGTGACCGCCGCGTCCGCCGCCTCCTGGTGCCGGCCGAGCACCTCGTCCAGCTCGTCCAGCTCGACGGACGGCCGACCGCACACCTCCAGCGCGTACCGGGCCCGTTTCACCAGGATCCGCACCCGGAGCCACGGCGCGTCGTCCGCCGCCAGCGCCGCGTCCGCGTCGACCGCGCCCCTGACCGCCGGCGCTTCCGGTCCTGCGCCGGGGAGCGCGGGCTGCACCGTGCCGAGCCGGCGCAGTCCGTCCCCGCCGTACGGCCTCGCGGCCCGCCGCAGCGGCAGCTGCTGGGCGCCGACCGTCAGCGCCGTGAACGCGGCCGCGGCCTGCGGCAGCAGCACCGTCCCCGCCCGGCCGCCCGCCGACTCCAGCAGCGGGGCCTCGCCGACCAGCAGCGTCATCCGGTCCGCCAGCGCGTGCAGCCGGGCCGACCGCAGCTCCTGCAGCACCGTCGAGTGCGCCCTGGTCCGGGCCAGGGTCAGCTGGCGGTCCAGCAGCGCCCGGGCCTTCGGCGCCCCGGCGTGTCCGGCGAGCATCCCGGGCCCGTCCGGCTCCGTCCCGTTCAGTGAGTCCAGCGCGCCCAGCAGCCGGGCCGAGCGGCGGACGTACCCCGGTTCCAGCGCCAGCAGATTGAGCAGCCAGCGCAGCTCGGTGCGCGACTCGTGCGCCCAGGCCTGCTCGAAGCTCCCGCCGAAGGTGTGCAGCAGCCCCCCGATCCGCCGCACCGCCCGCAGCAGGTCGGCCGTACCGGCGGACGGGACGGCGACCGCCCCCGGTCTGGCGCCGACCTCGCCCACCGCGAGCGGCAGCGCGCGCAGGAACGCGCCGGCCTGGGCGGTGAGATGGCTGGAGAGGATGTCCCCGGCGGTCGCGGTGGAGGCCGCCTGGGCCGTCATCGGCGCATCGGTCATGACTAGGTAGATCCCCGTTCCCCCGGGGCCGTCCCCCGGGGCTGGTGGCCGACCGCTGCGGCGGGTCCCGACCGCTCAGCGGCTCGCGTCAGTGGGTCGTCGCGTCAGTGGGTCATCGCGTCGTCGGGTCGTGGGCGGGGACCCGCGGTCAGCGGGCGGCAGCGGCCCGGCGGCGCTGGCGGGAGTCGATCAGCAGGTCCTGGACGTGCCGCAGCGGCTTCCCGTCGGCGGCCTGGGAGCGTCTGGTCCAGGTGCCGTCCGGCCCGAGGTGCCAGGACTCCGTCTCGTCCGACACCCCGAGGTCGATCAGCCCGGACAGCTCGGCCCGGTGCGCCGGATCGGTGATCCGCAGCAGGGCCTCGATCCGGCGGTCCAGATTGCGGTGCATCATGTCGGCGCTGCCGATCCACACCTCCGGATCGCCGCTGTTGCCGAACACGAAGATCCGCGAGTGCTCCAGGAAGCGGCCCAGGATGCTGCGCACCCGGATGTTCTCGCTCAGCCCCGGCACCCCCGGGCGGATCGCGCAGATCCCGCGCACCCAGACGTCCACCGGCACTCCGGCCTGCGAGGCCCGGTACAGCGCGTCGATCACGGCCTCGTCGACGATCGAGTTGACCTTGAGCTTCACGTACGCCGGGCGGCCGTCCCGGTGGTGGGCGATCTCGTTGTGGATCCGCGCGACCAGCCCGTCGCGCAGGCCGCGCGGCGCCGTCAGCAGCCGCCGGTACGACTCGCGGCGCGAGTAGCCGGAGAGCCGGTTGAAGAGGTCCGAGAGGTCCGCGCCGACCTGCGGGTCCGAGGTCAGCAGCCCGATGTCCTCGTACAGCCGGGCCGTCTTCGGGTGGTAGTTGCCGGTGCCCACGTGCGAGTAGCGGCGCAGGGTGTCGCCCTCCTGGCGGACCACCAGCGACAGCTTGCAGTGCGTCTTCAGCCCGACCAGGCCGTAGACGACGTGGCAGCCGGCCTCCTCCAGCTTGCGGGCCCACTTGATGTTGGCCTGCTCGTCGAAGCGCGCCTTGATCTCGACCAGCACGAGGACCTGCTTGCCGGACTCCGCCGCGTCGATCAGCGCGTCCACGATCGGCGAGTCACCGGAGGTCCGGTACAGCGTCTGCTTGATCGCCAGGACGTCCGGGTCGCCGGCCGCCTGCTCCAGGAACGCCTGCACCGAGGTGGAGAAGCTGTCGTACGGGTGGTGCAGCAGCACGTCCCGCTCGCGCATCGCGGCGAAGATGTCCGGCTGGGAGGCCGACTCCACGTCGGTCAGGCCACGGGCGGTGCCCGCCACGAACTTCGGGTACTTCAGCTCGGGCCGGTCCAGGTCGGCGATGCCGAACAGGCCGGTCAGGTCGAGCGGGCCGGGCAGCGGGAAGACCTCGGCCTCGGTGATGTTCAGCTCCCGCACCAGCAGGTCCAGGATGTAGGGGTCGATCGACTCCTCGACCTCCAGCCGCACCGGCGGGCCGAAGCGCCGCCGCATCAGCTCCTTCTCCAGGGCCTTGAGGATGTTCTCGGTGTCGTCCTCCTCGACCTCGAGGTCCTCGTTGCGGGTCACCCGGAAGGCGTGGTGCGCGAGCACCTCCATGCCGGGGAAGAGCTCCTCCAGGTGCGCCCCCATGACGTCCTCCAGCGGGACGTACCGCTGCGGGGAGGCCTCCAGGAAGCGGGCGAGGGACTGCGGCACCTTCACCCGGGCGAAGTGCTTGTGCCCGGAGACCGGGTTGCGCACGACGACCGCGAGGTTGAGCGAGAGCCCCGATATGTACGGGAAGGGGTGCGCCGGGTCCACCGCCAGCGGGGTGAGCACGGGGAAGATCTTCTGCCGGAAGAGGGTGTGCAGGCGGGCCTGCTCCTTCTCCGCCAGCTCGGCCCAGCGGACCAGCTCGATGCCCTCGGCGGCGAGGTCCGGCAGGACCTCCTGCTGGAAGGCGGCGGCGTGCCGCGCCATCAGCTCACGGGAGCGGGTCCAGATCAGGTCCAGCACCTCGCGCGGCTGAAGGCCGGACGCGCTGCGCTGGGCGACGCCGGTGGCGATCCGGCGCTTCAGGCCGGCCACCCGGACCATGAAGAACTCGTCCAGGTTGCTCGCGAATATCGCGAGGAACTTGGCCCGCTCCAGCAGCGGGATCTCCGGGTCCTCGGCCAGCTCCAGGACGCGCTCGTTGAAGGCCAGCCAACTGCGCTCGCGGTCCAGGAAGCGGCCCTGCGGCAGTTCGTCGAAGTCCTGCTCGTCCGCGGCCGGCAGCTCCGGCGGTATCGCGAGCGCGCTGGACATCCGGGCCGGCGGGGGCAGCGGTGCAGAGACAGGGCGGGGGATGCTCATGGGCTCCAGCTCCTCCAGCAGGACGGCGTCCGGACGCGAGTTGCTCTGCGGGCCGTCGTCCTCGCCCAGCGCCAACGCCCACCCGCCCGGCGCGGTCCGTACAGGACCGGCCAGCGGATGTCGGCCGACGCTGCACGAGCGAGACACCACGGACTTCATCCTGTGATCTTCGCGGCAGCAATTGAATCCACGGTAAACACCGCATGGCCAGGAGGAAAGCTGAATCGGTCGGGGCCGGTCCGACGGTGCCGAACCGTTGCCCCGGGCCCATCCCTCCGCTATGCCGTCCTGTCCTCGCGGTACTGGGCGCGGTACATCAGGTCCACCTCGTGAACGGTGAACCCCAGTCGTTCATATACCCGCACAGCGACCGGATTGTCCGCGTCGACGTACAGCAGTACGGTTTCCAGCCCCCGCTCGGCCGGGCCGCCGCCGGTCAGATGACGCAGACCGGCCGCGGTCAGCGCCCGGCCGAGACCACTGCCCTGCTCCGCCGGGTCCACCCCGACCACGTACACCTCGCCGAGGGCCGGCTCGGTGGCGGTCGCCGGGTGCACCTTGGTCCAGTGGAAACCCACCGCCCTGCCGTCCCGGGTGGCGAGGAAGAAGCCCGCCGGGTCGAACCACGGCTCGGCCAGCCGGTCGGCGAGGTCCTGCCCGGTCCAGGCGCCCTGCTCCGGGTGGTGGGCGAAGGCCAGCGCGTTCAGCCGCAGCCACTCGGCGTCGTCCTCGCCGGGCCGGAACGTACGGAGCTCGATGCCGTCCGGGAGCGGCACGGCCTCGGTCTGCGGACCGGTCCGGCGCATCTGCCGCAGCTCGCGGACCAGCTCGGCACCGTAGCGCTCGGCGAGGTGGCGGGCCGCCGGATGGCCGCCGTGCACCCAGAAGTCGACGAAGTCACGGCCGGCGCCATGGGCCTCGGCGAGCACGGCGTCCACCAGGTGACGGCCGAAGCCGTTCCCCCGGGCAGCCGGAGCCACCACCAGCTCGGCCGACGGATTGGCGTCCGAGCCCTGCCCCTGCGGAACCTCCAGCTGCCCGTATCCGACGACGGCCTGGCCGCCGGCGTCCGGACCGCTCGCGTGCTGGACGAGGTGGACCACCCCCGGCCGAGCCGTCTCCGAGGAGCGCAACCGCAGCCGCCCCTGCTCGGACACCGCCGCCCGGCCGTCCGCCGACTGCGCATCCGCCAGGACGCCGAGCGCGCCGTCGCGCCGGTCCGGTCGCAGCACCTCGTACGCGACGACCACACCCTCGCCGGCCGCCGACGTTCCGCTTTCGCTGTAGAGCCGTTCCTGCCGAGCGTCCTGATCGTCCATGGCTCTGACCATACGTCAAGGGGTAAACGCAGAGAACCCCCACCCGGAATCGGGTGGGGGTTCTCTGGAATGATTGTTCGGCGGCGTCCTACTCTCCCACAGGGTCCCCCCTGCAGTACCATCGGCGCTGTGAGGCTTAGCTTCCGGGTTCGGAATGTAACCGGGCG